>NZ_JAAGPP010000080.1:0-40589 GCF_017104975.1 Burkholderia sp. Ac-20344 | reverse complement strand
ACCGCGGGCCCGCGTCGTCCGGGGGCGGCAGCGCTCGCGCGTCGCGGCTGTCGATGCGGGGCACGGCGCGGCGTCAGACGGTGATGCGGCCGATCGGGCGCAGATCGACGTGCTCGCCCAGTTCCTGGTACGAGTACACGGGCAGCCAGCCCAGCTTCGCCTCGATCATCCGGCGCACGTAGCGGCGGATGTCCATCGACGTGACGAGCGCGACGCCGTCGGTCGGCTGCGGCCCGACGACCGCCTGGATCTTGTCGATCAGCAGGCCGATCTCGTCCGGCGCGAGCGCGAGGAAATTGCCCGTCGGCGTCTGCTTGATCGCCTGCCGGATGTGCTGCTCGATCGGCAGGTCGAGCAGCACGGCCGGCAGCGTGCGCTGGCCGCGTGTCGCGCGATGCGCGAGGAAGCGCGACAGGTCGCCCCGCACGTACTCGGTGAGCATCAGCATGTCCTTTTCCTTCGGCCCCCACGCGATCAGGCTTTCCATGATGGTCCGCACGTTGCGGATCGAAATCTGTTCCTCGAGCAGGCGCCGCAGCACGTCGGCGATCCGCTGCGGCGGCAGCACCTTCTGGACTTCCGCGACGAGCCCCGGGTGATCCTCTCCGAGCTGCTCCATGATCCACTGCACTTCCTGGATACCGAGGAACTGTGTCGCATGGTGGCGCATCAGCGCGACCGACGCGTGCGCGATGACCTGCTCGGGGCCCCACGCCGGAATGCGCGCCGGCACCTCGCGCGCGTCGACCCAGTGGGTCGGCCGGCCGCCGGGATCGATCGGCGGGCGCGGTTCGCCTTTCGCGACCAGCGCGTCGCGCTGCTGCACGTCCTCGGGCGACAGCGGCGTGCCCGTCGCGACGCGCTCGGGCTCCGGCAGCATGACCATGCCGGCCGGCAGCTCGACCAGCAGATGCGGCACGTCGTGGATCAGGATCTCCGCGTGCATCGCGGGCAGGCCAGCATGGGTCCACATCGTGATGCCGGGAAACGGCAGCCCCAGTTCTTCCTGCAGCCGCGCGCGCTCCGCGCCGAACGACTTGTCGAGCACGGGCAGCACCAGCCGCTGCATCAGGTCGGGGGCGACGCGCACGCCGATCGGGCAGGCGAACTGCGGTGCACGCGTCATGATCGAGGGCGTATCGGCCTTCGCGCCCGAACGCTGCATCGCCTGCAATCCGTCCTGGGCCGGCCCGTGCTGCGGCTGCCTGTCGTTCAGCTTGTACGCGATGAACGCGAGGATCGCGGACAGCAGCAGGAACAGCACGACGGGGAACCCGGGCACCAGCGCGAAGCCGAGCAGCAGCAACGCGGCGAAATACAGCGCGCGCGAACTCGAGCCGAGCTGGCGGCCGATTTCCTCGCCGAGGGAGCGCGGCTTGTGGCTGCGCTCGTCCGCGACCCGCGTGATCATCACACCGGCCGCGACCGACAGCAGCAGCGACGGGATCTGCGACACCATCGCATCGCCGACCGACAGCACCGAGAAGCGGTTCGCCGCCTCGCCCGCGCTCATTCCGTGATAGGCGACACCGACCGCGATGCCCGCGACGATGTTGATGGTCGTGATCATGAGGCCGGCGATCGCATCGCCTTTCACGAACTTCATCGCGCCGTCCATCCCGCCGTGCAGCTGGCTCTCGATGGCGAGCGTCGCGCGGCGGTGGCGCGCTTCCTCGGGGCTCAGCAGGTTCGCGCGCAGGTCGGCGTCGATGCTCATCTGCTTGCCCGGCATCGCATCGAGCGTGAAGCGCGCGCCGACCTCGGCCACGCGTTCCGAGCCTTTCGCGATCACGATGAACTGCACGGTCGTGATGATGATGAACACGACCAGCCCGACGACGAGGTTGCCGCCCACCACCAGCTTGCCGAAGCTGTCGATGATGTTGCCGGCCTCGGCATGCAGCAGGATCGACTTGGTCGACGCGATGTTCAGCGACAGCCGGTAGAGCGTCGTGAACAGCAGCAGCGACGGAAACGCGGACAGCGACACGATGTCCGGCACGTACATCGTGACCATCAGCAACGTGACGCTGATCGTGATGTTGATCGCGAGCAGGATGTCGATCAGCTCGGGCGGCAGCGGCAGGATCATCAGCGAGATGATCGCGGTCACCAGCAGCGCGATGCCGATTTCGCCGCCTGCCGGAATCTTGAGGGCCTTGAACATCGGAACGCTCAGTGAAGGGGTGGGGTAGAGGGCGAGCCGATCGCGTCGACCCAGCGCAGGATCGCGGCGACCGTCTCGAACAGCTCTTCCGGGATCGGCTGGTTCAGCGTGACCCTGTAGAGCGCCCGCGCGACGGGCGGGTTGCCGATGATCGGCACGCCGGCGTCGCGCGCCGCGCGCCGCAGCGACGCCGCGTCCGCATCCATGCCCTTCGCGATCACGACCGGCAGCGGGTGTTCGTCGGGCGCGTAACGCACCGCGACCGCGAAGTGGGTCGGATTGACGACCAGCACGTTGGCCAGGCCGACGCGCGGCTTCGGCGGCGTGCTCGCCAGCTCGCGCGCGAGGCGGCGGCGCTCGCCCTTGAGTTCGGGGCTGCCTTCCTGCTCCTTGTGCTCGCGCTTCACCTCGTCCTTGCTCATCTTCATCTTCTTGATGAACAGGAAGCGCTGCAGCTTGATGTCGACGGCGCCGACCAGCAGGAAAATGCCGACGGAAATCGCGCCGAGCTTCATCAGCATGTCCCGGAACATCAGCGACAGCCCGCCGAGCGGCTGGTAGATCGAACCGACCACGAGCGGGAACAGCCACTTGATCGACTGCCACATCACCCAGCCGAGGACGATCGCCTTGACGACCATCTTCGCGCAGTCGATCAGGCTCTTCGCGGAGAAGATCCGCTTGATGCCGCTCGCCGGATTCACCGTCTGCATGTTCGGCGTGACCGGCTTGGTCGCGATGCGGAAGCCGGTCTGCGCAATGGAGCCGGCCGTCGACGCCAGCGCGGCGGCGAACACGCACGGCACGATCAGCTTCAGCGCGGTAGCGCCGAGCCGGAACAGGTCGGCGTGCATGCGCTCCAGCGTGCGGTCCTGCGCGACGAACGACAGCGGGATCGACACGAGTTCGTGCAGCCCGTCGCGAAAGAGCGGCGCCGTCGCGACCAGCGCGATCAGCGCACCGGCCATCGACAGCGCGTCGGAGAAATCGGTGCTGCGCGCGACCTCGCCGTCCTTGCGCGCGTCCTCGAGTTTCTTGTCGGTGGGCTGTTCAGTCTTTTCGTCGCTCATGGATAAGCCCGCGGCACATCTCGGCCGGATCGGATCGATAAGGGGCACGCATTCGCGCCGCTGCGACGACCTTAGCGCCCGCCGCACGCGGCGAGCGGGCGCAATGCGAAGCGGCGCGGCGCCTGCCGAAGCGAGCGGCCGGCCGACGCGGCCCGCCCGGCACGCTTCGCCTCGCGCGCGCTGGCTTCGCATGCGCGGTGGCCGGCCGGGACGGAATTGCTATGTTGGCAGGCGTCGGCATGCATCCGACGGCGCGCCGCCGGCCGCACGACCGGCCGGCCCGTTTCCCTCTCATCGCAGGAGTGCGTTGCCATGACCGTAGACACGCCGGAGTACCTGAACTGCAGCCCGGAATTCATTGGCGGGCTGATCGAGACCGTCTCCGTGGCGCTGCTGGACAATTTTCCGAATACGCACGTCGACCTGTTCGACATCGAACAGGTGATCGACGCGCTGCGGCTGCTGCGCCCGCGCGTCGTCGAGATCGATGCGCTCGACGGCCTCCTTCGCATGGCGAAGGGACAGTGGCAGGAAGCGAACCAGGTCCTGCTGCGGGTCATCGAGATGCGCCCGCAGTTCGGCTATGCGAAGGCGCTGCTCGCGTTCTCGCTGTCGTCGATGGGCGATCCGTCGTGGCGGCAGATCGCGACCGAAGCGCTCGCGGACGATCCGGACAACAAGGACACGCGCGCGCTGGTGCGGGCGCTCGAAGTGAAGGACGAGGTCGATCGCGCGATCCGCGAGCATCGTCCGGGCCAGCCGTTCGTCGCCCCGGCGTCGCTCGAGGAAGCCGGCGCAAGCGCCGACGAACCGGAGCACGCCGCGCAGCACGACCCCACGCCGGCGGCCGAGATGTTCCACGGCGGCGCATTCCTGCGCGCGTAATTCAGAGGAGGTTCGACATGTCCATCGATCCCGTCAGCCAGCTCGCACCGGCCGCCCTGGATGCAACGACGGCAACGGCGGCAACGCCCGCGGCCGCCGCTCCCGCGACGACCGAGCTGGGCGACAAGTTCACGGCGCTGATGGCGCGCGCGCCGATGGCGCCACCCGAGCAAGCGGGCAGCCATCTGTCGTCGTCGGTGTCGAAAGCGATCGAAGCGCAGGACGTGCAGTTCCGGCACACGATCGAGGACGTCGGCAAGCTGACGGCCGACCTGCCGGGCATGTCGATGACGGAGATGACCCAGCGCACCATCCAGATGATGTACGAGATGACCAGCATGCAGATGAACATGCAGGTCAAGATGAGCCTCGCGGAATCGTCGAAGTCGTCGGTGCAGACGCTGATGAAGAACCAATGAGCACCGCGGTCCGCCAGCGTGCGGAGCGGAACGTCGCGAACGGCAGTGCCCGAAGGGCGGGGGGCAATTCCTTGAAGTCGAATCGTCGCGCGGCGCGCATTGCGGTCGTCGCGCTGTGCATCGCGCTGCTCGGCGGATGCAAGAAGGAACTGTACGGCAGTCTCACCGAGCAGGACGCGAACGAGATGCTGGTCGCGCTGCTGGAGCAGGGCGTGTCCGCGAGCAAGGACAGCCCCGACGGCGGCAAGAACTGGACGCTCAATGTCGACGACGCGCAGGTCGTGCGCGCGATGGAGGTTCTGCGCTCGCGCGGGCTGCCGCACAGCAAGTTCAACGACCTCGGCGAGCTGTTCAAGAAGGACGGCCTCGTGTCGACACCGACCGAGGAGCGCGTGCGCTTCGTGTACGGCATCTCGCAGGAGCTGTCGTCGACGCTGTCGAAGATCGACGGCGTGCTCGTCGCGCGCGTGCAGATCGTGCTGCCGAACAACGACCCGCTCGCGCAGGAGATCAAGCCGTCGTCCGCCGCCGTGTTCATCAAGTACCGGCCGGACGCGGACATCAACACGCTGATCCCGCAGATCAAGACGCTCGTGATGCACAGCGTCGAAGGGCTGACCTACGACCACGTGAGCGTCACGACGGTCGCCGCCGATCCGGTCGAGTTGTCGAAATACACGCCGCCCGCGTCGAACCCGTGGTGGATGGTCATGCTCGGTGCCGCCGTCGCGGCGCTCCTTGCGGGCGCCGGCTTCGCCGCGTACCGGTTCGGCGCAAGGTTCGGCGCGAACAGCGGCGCGCCGTCGCTGCAGGGGTGGCTCGACGCTTTCGCCGGGCGTTTCCGGCCGGCCCGCAAGGAGCCGTAGACGATGGCGGGATTCGCAGCGCCTGCCGGGCTCGACGCCGGCGTGCCGGCCGTGCGCGTCGCGACCGCGCTCGACCGCCATCGCGACAACGTCGATTCCGTCGCCGACTGGGTGCATCCGTCCTGGATCGCCGCATCGCTCGGCGTGCCCGAAGCCCGGCTGCAGGACTGGCGGGCGCTGCTCGCGGGCGCGCCGGCCGGCGCCGCCGTACGGTGCTCGCGCGCGCTGGTGCGCGCGCTCGGCGTGACGTCCCCGGGATTCGTCGAACTGTCGCAGGGCGGATTCGCCCGCATCGGCACGGCCGTCGCGCCGCAGCCTAACGCGTGCCTGCTGGACGTCGCGCCCGCGCCGCTGACACTGCGGATCTGGCGGATGCGTGCGCTGCTGCTGCGCCGCGGCGAGGTGCGGCGGCTGATCGACCGGCACGCGCAACGGCGGCTCGCCGACTGGACGGGGCTCGACGTGGACGTGCTGATGAGCGGCCCGAACACCGACAGCGCGAACGACGCGGCCCGTCTTGCCGCCGTCGCGATGCCGCCGCTCGCGTCGCTGGATGCGCAGACGCTTGCGGTCGAAGGGATGCTGCTGATGCTGCGCGACCTGAAGGGCGCGGCCGGGCTGCCGTTTCCGCTGTCGCGGCTCGCGTTGCCGCGCATGACCGACGTGCCCGCTTGGCTCAACGCGTTGCCGACGCAGCACGACGAAGCGGGCACGGCTCGATTGTTTCGTCGTCTGCCTGAATTGCTTCGGGAGTGGGCATGGTTATTTGGCTGAACAGCAGCCGGCTGACGGCCGGCACCGACGACGGGGGCGAGGGCGCCCCCGCGGTACGGTTCGGCGTGCACGGCGACGTGATCCGGCGCGAGACGTTCGGCCATCTGCTGTCGATCGCGGACGCCTATGCGCAGCTCGACGCGGATCGCGCGCGGGTGCTCGAGGACGCGCACGCCGAAGCCGCCGCGATCGTCGCGGCGGGCGAGGAACAGGCCGAGCTGCTGCTCGATGCGGCGCGCGACACCTACGAAACAGCTGAACAGCGCGGCTACCGCGAGGGCTCGAACCGCGCGCTGTCGGAATGGATGGAGCGGCTCGCCGACGCGACCGATGCGCAGAGCCGCCTGCAGGTCCGCATGCGCGAACGGCTGGCGGACATCGTCGCGTCGGCGGTCGAGAGCATCGTGCACAGCATGGATCGCGAAGCGCTGTTCGAGCGCGCGCTGTCGACCGTCGACCGGATCATCGACAATTCCACCTACCTGCGCGTCGCGGTGAATCCGCAGGATTACGAAGCGGCACGTGCCGCGTTCGACCAGCTCGCGGCGAAATGGCGCGACCTCGGCCGGCCGATTCCGGTGTCGATCGTGGCCGACCGGCAGCTCGAGCCCGGCGCGTGCGTCTGCGAGACCGATTTCGGCTCGGTCGACGCGAGCCTGAACACGCAGCTGCGGGCGATGCGCAGCGCCGTCGCGCGTGCGCTGAAGCGCTCGATCTACCTCGACGCGGCCGACGCGAACGGCGCCGCGGAGGACGCCAACGACCCGGCGGCCATCGCGGACGACGACGATGCGGAAAACGGCGATGCCGCGACGGCCGAGGTGTCGCGATGAAGGACGGCTGGTTCGACCGGACGCTCGGCTTCGAGCGCCTGACCGACGAAATCGAGCGCGAGATCCTCGCGCGGCCGGGCGTGCTGCGCACCGGCAAGGTGATCGAGGTGATCGGCACGCTCGTCAAGGTCGGCGGCCTCGACGTGTCGCTGGGCGAGCTGTGCGAGCTGCGCACGCCGGCCGGTGCGCTGCTGCAGCACGCGGAAGTGATCGGCTTCACGCGCGACTGCGCGCTGCTGTCGCCGTTCTCGCGGCTGACGGACATCTCGCGCTCGACCCAGGTGGTCGGGCTGGGCCGCTCGCTCGCCGTCAAGGTGGGCGACATGCTGCTCGGGCGCGTGATCGACAGCCTCGGCAATCCCGTCGACGGCGGCCCCGAGATCGAATCCGACACGCTGCAGCCGGTGTTCGCGTCGCCGCCCGAGCCAATGAGCCGGCGCATGATCGACACGCCGATGGCAACCGGCGTGCGCGTCGTGGACGGGATGATGACGCTCGCGGAAGGGCAGCGGATGGGCATCTTCGCGCCGGCGGGCGTCGGCAAGAGCACGCTGCTCGGGATGTTCGCGCGCGGCACCGATTGCGACATCAACGTGATCGCGCTGATCGGCGAACGCGGCCGCGAGGTGCGCGAATTCGTCGAGCTGATCCTCGGGCCGGCCGGCATGGCGCGATCGGTCGTCGTCTGCGCGACGTCCGACCGTTCGTCGATGGAGCGCGCGAAGGCGGCCTACGTGGCGACGGCGATCGCCGAATACTTCCGCGATCGCGGGCTGCGCGTGCTGCTGATGATGGATTCGCTCACGCGCTTCGCGCGCGCCGGGCGGGAAATCGGGCTGGCTGCCGGCGAGCCGCCGGCCCGGCGCGGCTTCCCGCCGTCCATCTTCGCGGAGCTGCCGCGCCTGCTGGAGCGGGCCGGGATGGGCGCGACCGGCTCGATCACGGCGCTCTACACGGTGCTCGCCGAAGACGAGAGCGGCAGCGATCCGATCGCGGAGGAAGTGCGCGGGATTCTCGACGGGCACATGATCCTGTCGCGCGACATCGCCGCGCGCAACCAGTATCCCGCCATCGACGTGCTGGGCAGCCTGTCGCGCGTGATGTCGCAGGTGATGCCCGCGCCGTTCGTCGACGCGGCCGCGCGGGTGCGCGCATTGATGGCGAAGTACCGCGAGATCGAGATGCTGCTGCAGATCGGCGAATACAAGCCGGGCGCAAATGCGCTTGCCGACGAGGCGATTGCACGGCACGACGCGATCAAGGCGTTCCTGTCGCAGCGCACCGACGAAATCGTCGCGCTGGCCGACACCGAGGCGCGGCTGCATGCGCTGACGGCAGCCTGATGGCGGACGCGAGCGGCCACCGCATCGCCGCGCTCACGCACGCGAATGCGCGGCGCACGCGCGAGATCGACACCTGGCGCGAGGCACTCGCCGCGCGGCACGACGAACGCGCGGGATTGCTCGCGCGCCGCGCGGCGAAGGTCGAGCAGATCGATGGCGAGACGCGGGTGATCGACGGCTATCAGGCGCGCGTCGCGCAGATGACGGGTGGCAGCGAAGGCTTTTCGATCGACGCGTTCAACCAGTGCGTGCGGTACATCGGCGTCGTCACCGACCGCAGGCGCGCGATGGTCGCGGAACTGGCCCAGCTCGACGGCTTGATCGACGCCGTGGAAAGCGAGATCGCGCGGATTCAGCGCGACATCGCACGCAACACGCAGCGGATCGACCAGTGCAGCGAACGGATCGCAGCGATCCGGCGGGCGATCGATCTCGCTCGCGAGGACGCGCAGGACGAAGAAAACGAGGAAATCGCCACGTCCCGGTTCGTCCGGGCGCGTGCCGCCCAGGGATGACACCGGATGATCCAGACGCTCGAACCGCTCGTCGGCCTCCATGGCCTCTTCATCGGCTACCTGACGGTCACCGGCGTTTGTTCGCTGAGGCTGTTCGTGCTGATGTTCGTGTTCCCGCCGACCGCGGACGGCGTGATCCAGGGCACGGTGCGCAACGCGATCGCGATCGTGTTCAGCGCGTACGTCGCGATGGGCCAGCCGATCGCGTTCATCGAAGCGCTGCACGGCCTGTTTCTCGCCGAAGTGATGCTGCGCGAGGCAGCCATCGGGCTGGTGCTCGGCTATGCGGCGTCGACCGTGTTCTGGGTCGCGGAAAGCGTGGGCGTCTATATCGACGACCTGACCGGGCACAACAACATCCAGATTACCAATCCGGCCAGCCAGGAGCAGAGCACGCCGGTCGGCACGTTGCTGCAGCAGGTCGCGATCATGGCGTTCTGGGCGCTCGGCGGGATGACGTTCCTGCTCGGCACGCTCTACGAATCGTATGGCTGGTGGCCGGTCGCGAAAGGCGCGCCGATCGCCGGCGATATCGTGGAATCTTTCGTGCTGCGGCAGACGGACACGCTGATGCAGTCGATCGCGAAGCTCGCCGCGCCGCTGCTGTTCATCCTGGTGCTGGTCGACATCGCGTTCGGCTTCGTGTCGAAATCGGCGTCGAAGCTGGATATTTCGAGCCTGAGCCAGCCGGTGAAGGCCGCGGTCGCGATCGCGATGCTCGCGATCTTTATCGGGTTGTTCGTCGACCAGGTGCACGGACAACTGGCCCTGAATTCCCTCGAAGCCCAATGGAATGGAATTTTCTCAAAACATGGGAAGGCAGATAATCATTAGTTTACTAATTCATTTCAAACTCAATCTTTCTCAAAAAATCGCCAGATATTAGATTAATTGAGTTTCTTCATATTTCATTCCATTACGCTGTTCTCCACGGCGGCCTGACAAGCCGGCACGCACTGGAGTCAGTTATGTTCTCGACACTTTATTTCCCGCTTGCGGCCTATCTGGGAACCCCGGATTTCGCCGCAGGGCGGGATCGTTTCGGCGCCATGCTGTTCAATGGCGACGTCGGCGTCGCGCGCCAGTTGGCGAGCCGCTGGGCGGACGAGGCCGATGCGACGCGCAATCCGCCACACGCGCTGCAACTGCACGCCGACATGCAGTTGCTGACCGGCGGCGACGTCGAAGCGGAGGAGTCCTATCGGGCCGCGCAGCGTCTGAGCAACGCATCGCGCCAGGCAATGCGCGCGGAATCGTGCCGCAACACCGCATGGCAGGCGCTCTTCCGCTACCGGCTCAATACCGCGCTGGCCTGCTTCGGCCGCGCAGCGGACGAAGACGACATCCCGATCGACCGCGTGCTCGAAGTCCGCGTCGGCATCGTCTGCGTGCTCTACGAACTGGGCCGCGTGAGCGAAGCGATCGGCGAACTGGACGAACTGCGCGAACTGGCCCGCGGGGCGCCGGAACCGACCATGCCGGCCTGGCATGAACTGCTCGCGGCGCTGAAGCTCGACATCGCGATGCAGTGCACGCTGCGTTCGTCGGCCGCGCTGCAGGATCACGTCTACTGGCAGTCCGGCTTGATGCACGGCCGATCCGCACGGGCGTCGCTGCACGCGTACCTCGATAGCGCGCAAAGCAGGATCGATCTCGCGAGCGTGCATATTCCCGTGCTGCGCGCACGCGTCGACTACCTGTGCCAGTTGCGCAATGCGACCGGCGCCGACCGGAATGCCGTCGACGGGTTGCTCAAGCATGTGAACTGGGCACGCGACCACAACCTGCGCGACTACCAGCGGACGCTGCGGCTCGAGATCGCACTCGCGATGCTGGCGTGCGATGCCGCGCAGATCGCCGACATGATCCTCGAGCCGCTGTACGGCGCCGCGCAGTCCGGCGTGGGCGGACACCGGCAGATCGAATACCTGTACTGCGTGGCCAAGACGCGCCAGGCGCAGGGGCGGCTGAAGGACGCGCAACAGTTCTACAGCCGCTATGCGCTGACCTCGATGGAGTGCCTGCGCGAAGCGCTGTCGGCACGCGTGCCGTTCCTCGAGCGCAAGATCCGCGAGACCGCGCAGCTCGACGACATTGGCGCGCGCTTGCCGGCCCGCTATCGGCGTGCCTACAGCTTCATGCTCGAGAACCTCGAGCACGCCGACCTGTCCGTGCGCGACATCGCCGCGGAAGTCGGCGTGACCGAGAGAGCGTTGCAAAGCGCGTTCAGGAAATTCCTGAACATGTCACCGACCGAGCTGATCCGCCGGCAGCGGATGGAGCGCATCCGCTCCGAACTCGTGGACGGCTCGGCGTCCGACGGCGGCGTGCTGGCCACCGCGAGCCGCTGGGGCGTGCAGAACCGCTCGACGCTGATCAACGGCTATCGAAAGCAGTTCGACGAAGCGCCATCGCACACGCTCGAACGATAACGAACCGATTTTTCCTTCCGTAACGGGTGTGCGACAGCGATGAGATCGAAGGCGATATTTTGCGCGGCGTGGGCCGTGTGGGTGATCGGCATGGGCGCGACGGCGGCAGCGCACGCGGACACGGTGCGCTGGCGCAGCAGCGTCGCGCACGTCACGGCCGAAGGCAAGGAACTGAAGGATGTGCTGCGCGACCTGCTCGCGAGCCAGGGCGTGACGGCGTCGATCGCCGACAACGTCCAGGGCACCGTGACCGGTCGCTTCGACATGCCGCCGCAGCGGATCCTCGACACGCTCGCCGCGACGTTCGGCTTCGTGTGGTTCTACGACGGCAGCGTCATGTCGATCAGCAATGCGAACGACGTCACGCGGCAGATCGTCCGGCTCGACAATGCGTCGATCGCCGATCTCAACAATACGCTGCGCGGCATGCGGCTCGACGACAAGCGTTATCCGCTGACCTACGACAGCAGCGCGCGCACCGTGATCATCAGCGGGCCGCCACAGTATGTGCAGATGGTGGCCGGCGTCGCGAAGCATCTCGACGAGAACATGCAGCGCTCGAACGGCACGGTGGTGCGCGCATTCAAGCTCAGCAGCGCGTGGGCGGCCGACCACAAGGTGCAGCTCGACGGCAAGAACGTGGTCGTGCCGGGCGTCGCGACGGTCGTGTCGAATCTCTATCACGCGCAGCAGTCCGGCGCGGGCGGCAGCAATGCGGCGCCCGCGATCGGCGGCCTGGAACGGCTGTCGCCGATGACCGACGCGAGCGGCGGCACCACGGGCGGCTCGCCGGTGCCGCCGCTGCCGCCGGGCATGGCGGGCGGTGACGCATCGCGCAGCCTGGTGAGCGGCCTGCTCGGCGGCGGCCAGTCCGGCGGCGCCAGGAACGGCGCGGTGACGGATGGGACGCAGGGCGGGGCGGGTGGTGCGATGGCGGCCGACCCGGGGCCGGGCGACCGGAGCCTGCCGGTGGTGGAAGCCGATCCGACCACCAACTCGGTGTTGATCCGCGACACGCCGCAACGCATCGGGCTCTATGCGCCGCTGATCGAGAAGCTCGATGCGCGCCCCAACCTGATCGAGATCGAGGCGCACATCATCGAGATCGACGACGACCTGCTGAGGCAGATCGGCGTGGACTGGCGCGCGCACAACAGCCACGTCGACCTGCAGACCGGCTCGGGCACGCTGCAGCAGAACGGCTACAACGGCAACATCAACCCGAACTTCGGCGTGACGACGCTGGCCGACGGCACCACGTCCGTCGCGGCCACGCCCGTCGGCGGTGCGATCACGGCGGTGCTCGGCAATGCCGGGCGCTATCTGCTCGCGCGGATCACCGCGCTCGAATCGACATCGGAAGCGCGGATCGACTCGAGCCCGAAGGTCGCGACGCTCGACAACGTCGAGGCCGTGATGGACAACAAGACGCGCTTCTTCGTGCGCGTGCAGGGCTATACGTCCGGCGATCTGTATTCGGTATCGACCGGCACGTCGCTGCGCGTGCTTCCGATGGTCGTGCAGGACAACGGCGCGACGCGGATCAAGCTCGACGTGCACATCGAGGATGGCCAGCTCACGGGCGATCTGGTCGATACGCTGCCGGTGATCACGAGCAGCGAGATCAACACGCAGGCGTTCGTCGGCGAAGGGGAGAGCCTGCTGATCGCGGGCTACAGCACCGACAAGGATTCGAACGGCGTCGCGCGGGTGCCGTGGGTGTCGAAGATTCCGCTGGTCGGCGCACTGTTCAGGAATACGGATCGATCGCACAAGCACATGGAGCGCGTGTTCCTGCTGACGCCGCGGATCATTCATTTCTGACCTGATCCGGCGCGGTGAGGCGAGGCGAGGCATTGAACGATGCGCCGGCCGGCGCTCGCCGCGCGTCGTCAATGCCGCGTCGCGTCCGACATCACGATATTGACCGTCTTGCTCGGATCGCCCGCGAGGCCCATCGCGGCCGCATCGTCGGTCGAATACAGGTACGGGCGGATCGCGTCGCCGTCGCCGGCAGTACGCCCGTCGGACAGCGTCACGGTCATGTTCTCGTCGTTGCCGGCGAAATCCTTGTCGCCGTCGACCTTGCTCACGTCCGGATTGCCCGCGCCGGACGCCTGACCATTGTCGGCCCCGCCGTCTTCGTACAGCACCTCGTCCGGATGCGTATTGCCGTTCGCGTCGGACGGCGAGATCCGCACGCCGATGTCGTGCGAACCGCCGACGAAGGTGCCGGTCTGGCCCGGCGCGAGCGTGAGGGTCGCCTTGTTCTGGCCTTGCACGGAGTACGTGAACGACTCGGGCCGGTTCGTGTTGTTGGTGACGTTGAAGGTCTTGTCGTTGCCCGTACCGGTGTTGACGGTTTGCGTCGACGCCGGGTCGATGCCGGCTATCGCGCCGGCCTGCGCCACGCCGCCGGCGTTGGTCGACCGTTTTGCCGGGCCGCCGGAAAGCGGCCCGACGGTCGGCGGGTTCTGGTCGTTCCGGGAGTTCTGCGTGTTCTGCGTGTTCTGCGTGTTCTGCGTGTTCTGCGTGTTCGGATCGTTCGGCGCATTCAGGCCGTTCGGCGGTGACGTCTGCGGCAAGGCCTCGTAGTTGGCCAGCGGCGCGGCGGACCGGCTCGTGCCGCCCACCGCCGGCGACGATGACGCATCGTCGCCGTTCTGTCCGGACAACAGGCTCTTGAGCGCCGCCATCAGTTCCTGGATGATCTGCGCGACCTGTTGCGAACCGGGGTTGTCCGCCGATCCTGCATCGGGCGCTGAATCGGCCCGGGAAATCGGGGCGTTGCCCTGGAGGGTAAGGGTGATCATGATCGCCGTTCTCCGCGGGGAGTGAGCAGGGTAGGCGCGTGCGTCGATCGACGAGCGTCGCCGTTTGCGCTGGCCGGACCGCGTCAGGCCTGCATCGTTTGCCGCTTGCCGCTTGCCGGCGGCATGCGCCGCAGGCCATTCGACTGTATGCCTCGGAGCAGCGTCCGGGCGGCGCGACACGAAACGCCGGCGCGCGGTGCGAAGCGCGGGAGCGACGCACGGAGCGCCCGTTCGGCCGCGACTTCGCCGCGACGGCGCCAACCGAGCGCGATTCCGCGCGCCGATTCGCAAACCCGTCGCCTGCTTCGCACCGGCCGCGCATGTCGCCCGCGACGCGGCCTATAGTCGGTCGAAGTGGCCCGTCAAGCGATTCCCGGAAGGAGACGTCATGTCCTTGTCAGTGAGTGTGAATTCCACAGGGTCGACGAATTTCGACCCTTCGCAGGATTCCGGTTCGAACCAGGCGCAGATCTCGCAGGTGCTGGCTCAGCTCGAGCAGATCCTGCAGGCGGTGTTCGCCGCGCTCAAGCAAGCATCGGCCGCCGACGGAACGCAGCCGGCCGGCGGGGGCAGCGGAGGCGGGATGCCGCAGATACGGCTCGCGAGTGACGACGGCGGCGGAAGCGGCGGCAACGGCACACCGCTTTCGTTCTCGCTGAACGGGCCGTCGTCGAACAACGCGGCGCCGGCCAACGACGCACCGCCGCCGAATGCCGGCGTACCGCAACCGCAAGGCGGCCCGAGCGACGGGCAGACGCGCGGCCAGAACGCGTCGACGCTGCCCGCGAACACCGGCGGCAGTGCGGCGAACGCGATCGCGGACGACCTGCGCAGCCGCTACGGGCTCAACGACACGCAGATCGCGGGCGTGCTCGGCAACCTGCAGCAGGAGAGCGGGCTGAAGCCGAACGTCAACCAGGGCGGCGCCGAAGGCGCGCCGTCGGGCAACTTCGCGGACGACAACGCGAACGGCTGGGGCCTCGCACAATGGGGCGGCGCACGCAAGCAGGGCGAGATCGCGTATGCGCAGCAGCACAACCTCGATCCGGGCAGCCTCGACGCGAACATCGGCTACATGAACCAGGAACTCGACGGCCCGTACAGCAAGACGATCTCCGACCTGAAGAACACGACGAGCGTGTCGCAGGCTGCCCAGGTCTGGGACACCGACTACGAGCAGGCGACCGATCCGCAAATGGACAACCGGCTCCAGTACGCGCAGAACTTCCTGAACGAAGGCCTCTGAGCCGTATCCGCCGTTCGGCGCGTCGGCGCAGGGCGGCGGCCCGTACACCCACCCGACTCGGCTCGGCCCGTATTGCGGCTGCAGCGGCGGCATACCCGCCGCGATCGTGACCGGCATCGCGCCCATCCCGACAGCGGCGTGCCCCCCTGACTGCGCGTCGGCGTCTCACGACACATCACCCACATCGTCCGATCGATCGGCGGCACTCGGCCGGACGGTGCGACGCGCGCCGGCTCGACAGCGACGAGAGGAATACGCGTCGCGGCGGTATCCCTGCGATTCGACAGGGCCTCGGCTGCCACACCGCCCGACATTTCTCCTTGCCCGACACCTCCTTCACTACGGCAAAAGCGTTCACACACACGATCCCGGGCCTGCCCGGGCCTGGATCGCTTTTGAAAGCCGTGGACGCGACAGGAGGCGACTCCAGATTCAACATTATAGAAATAATGTCAAATAATAGACTTCGATTAATTGGATATTTAACGGTTTACGTTATATTATTTACTAAATCATCGACCCAACCCCGCCATGTCCGATCTCGCCGCCGACGAATCCCGCCTGACCGCCGAAATCGAGCGCCTCAAGGCCGACTTCCCGAAAACTCGCGAGCTGTATCGCGAAGCCTGCGCGCTGCTGTTCTTCCGCTTCGGCATCACGCCCACCGCAAACCGCCTGTACCAGCTCGTCCGCAAAGGCAGCATGAGCACGCCGACGGCCGTCCTCGGCGAGTTCTGGGCCGAGTTGCGGGAAAAGAGCCGTGTCCGCATCGAGCATCCCGACCTGCCGGCCGATCTGCAGGCAGCTGCAGGTGAACTGGTTGCGGCGCTATGGAATCGGTCGAGCGCCGACGCGTCCGCTGCGCTCGAAGCCCTGCGCTCGGAAGTCGAGGCCGAACGGGTAGCAGCGCATGCGGAAGTCGCGGCACTGCAGGCCGAACTGGCCCGCACCGAAACCGCACTGGAGCAACGCACGGCCGCGTTGCTGGCCGCGCAGGTGCGCATTCAGGAACTGGAGCAGGCGAGGGCGGCGGACGACGCATCGCGGCAAGCGTTGCAAGCGGAGATCGAGCGCCTGACGGCCGACAACGCGGAAGGCGACCGCGCGCTCGCGCAGGCACGCGCCGATTTCACCACCCAGCTCGACCGGCTGCGCGACGACGCCGGCCGGGCCGAGGAACGCTTGCGCGCATCGGAGAAACGGGCGCTTCAGGAGATCGATCGCGAGCGGCTCGCAGCCGCGCGGCTGCAAAAGGAACTCGATGCGGCGGCCTCGCGCACGGAGCAGCGCGAGGCGCAGCAGCGGAAAGATGTGGCCGCGCTGCAGGCGCAACTCGGCGACGCGCTGCATCGATGCGGCGTGCTTCAGGGGCAGCTCGACGGTGCGCAGGCCACCGATGCGGCGCGCGGCAAGGAACTCGATGCGCTGCGGCGCGAGATGACGGTGCTCGCGCGCCGGGCACCGCTGCGTGGCGCCAAGGCAGCACCGGCCGCTCAACGGGACGAGCGGCGGGCGCGCACACGAAAGCGCGCAGATGAAGCGCCACGCTGACGGCGAAACCGCACGCGTGCGTCAGCCGAAGGCGACGCACGCCCGAAGCCTGCAAGCCCGAAGCCTGACAAGCAGGCAAGCAAGCAACCGAGACCACCACACCGCCGATCGCTCACCCACGCACCGATCCAAATCAACTCGCCACATACCGCGACGGCAGCGCCGGCGCGTCCGCCGGAATCGTGACGAGCGACGTGTTCAGCCAGGCCTGCGGCGTACCGTTCGACTGAGCATAAGCGCCGACGTAAGGCATCATCCGCGTCGTCTGATAGACCTGCGGCGTCCACCCGGCGGGCGCGAGAAAAATCGACGTCGCGCGCTTCTCGCTATACGCGGACGCACCATACGTCGAGATGTTCCACAGCGTCTGCTGATACGTCGCATAGTCGGCGTTGTGCCGCGACCCGCCTGCCTGCCAGCCTTCGAGCTGGATGAACGTGTTGTACGTGCCGGCGCCCGCGAGCAGGTTGTTCACCGTGCGCCCGTACAGGAACGACAGGATCAGCCCGCAATTCGCCGGCGCGAAATCGCTGCCGACGCTCAGGTAATAGCGGCCCGTCGTGTTCAGGACCGACGCGTAGTGCGAGTTGCCGATATCCGTCGACGTCGTCAGCCCGCTCGCACCCATGAAACTGTCGAACGCCTGCATCGTGACACCCGCCGGCAGGTCGCTCGCCGCGCTGATCGCGACGATATGCGAGCCGGCCGCCAGCAGCGTCAGGAAGGCGGAAAGCGTGCCCGCGATCCAGTTGCCCTGCGCATCGACGAACGGAAACGCGCGGTAGCCCGACAGCGCGAACACCGCCGGATCGGAGCCGGCCTGCCACGCGATCTGCGGCACCCACATCGTCAGCGGGCCGGCGTTCGATGCGCCGGACACGTACTGCTTCAGCGCATCGATGAGCTGCGCATCGGCAGCGGGCAGCACGCCATGTGCCGCGCCGTTCTGCCAGCGCTGCACCCATTGCGCGACGAAGCC
Source organism: Burkholderia sp. Ac-20344 (assembly GCF_017104975.1). Lineage (NCBI taxonomy): Bacteria > Pseudomonadati > Pseudomonadota > Betaproteobacteria > Burkholderiales > Burkholderiaceae > Burkholderia > Burkholderia sp. Ac-20344. The sequence continues at coordinate 22,696 of NZ_JAAGPP010000080.1, read as the reverse complement.
CGCGAGCTGGCCGCCGGTGAAGTCGGCGGGCGGCACGTAGCCGAGCGGGCCCGTGCTTTGGTACGCGGACTGGATCGCAGCGGCCGTGCGCACGTTGCTGCCGAACATGCTGTTCGCGAAATCCTGGCCGTTGTTGGCCGGCGGCGTCGCGAGCTGCGCGAGCGGGACGACCCACGCGCCGTTCGCGGTCGCGACGCCGCGATACAGCGTGAGATTCGCGACCGAGTCGTGACCGGGGAACGTGGCGGCGTCGGCGCCCGACACGTAGCCGGCCGACGGCGTGACGCCGACGGTGGTCGGTTGCGACCCGAACGGATGCGTGTACGAGATCGCAAACGACGCATCGCCGCCTGCAAGACCGAACGATCCCGTGCAATCGCCCCAGCTGCTCGACGCGCTGACGGCGGTCGCTTGTCCGGTCGCGACCTGCGCTTGCGACGCCTGCGGCAGCGAGCCGCCCTGGCTTGCCGCATTGCCGTATGCGAGCGTCGTCGACGGGATCGCATTGACGACGTTGATCGTGATCGAGCGGTCGGCGATGCCGTAGCTGCGCGTGGACGCATCCGCGGCACCGGCGGCGGCAAACGACGACGCGGGCGTCGGGCTGCCGTCGCCGCCGCAGGCAGCCAGCGTGCCGACGAGCGGCGACAGGGTCAGCGCGGCGCCGCGCTGGATGAAGCGCCGGCGGTTCGGCGCGGACGGGCGTTCGGGTTTCGAAGCGGTCATGGGCGTTCCTGGTCACGGGTTCGATAGACGGCAGCGGACGATCCGGCGCATTGCACACGTGTGCAATGCCGACCGAAGCTTCCCGATTGCCGGCACATGCGCCGCACGTATTTAAGCGGGAGATCGATGAAACGCCCGCGACGAAACCGAGTCGAGCGTATGACGCCACGCACACCGCAACGTGCGGCAACGCGGGAGAGGAGGGAGGAATGCCGGCGCGGCGTTTGGGCGCCTGACCGGGATCGGGTAAAGTGCCGCTCAACATGCCGGATCGATGTTACTAGACGACCGGTCTAATCGTTGCTACCATACGCCATCATGAATGCATCTTCAGGCGCGGAAGTCCGCCAGCACATCCTGAATATCGCCAAGCCGATCATGCTCCACAAGGGGTTTTCGGCGGTCGGCCTGAACGAGATTCTCGCTGCGGCGGGCATCCCGAAGGGCTCGTTCTACCATTACTTCGGCTCGAAAGAGGCATTCGGCGAAGCGCTGCTCGAATCGTATTTCGACGGCTATCTCGCGCATCTCGACAACCTGCTCAAGCATCAGGCAGGCACGGGCGCCGAGCGCCTGATGACGTACTGGCGCAACTGGCTGCACACGCAATGCGCGGACGATCCGGAAGGCAAGTGCCTCGCGGTGAAGCTCGGCGCGGAAGTGTCGGACCTGTCGGAGGCGATGCGCGCGGTGCTGCGGCACGGCACCAGCCAGATCATCGAGCGGCTCGCGGGCGGCATCGAGGCCGGGCTGGCCGACGGTTCGCTGAGCGGGGTCGCCGATCCGTCGCATACGGCCGCGATTCTCTACGAGCTGTGGCTGGGCGCAACGCTGCTGGAAAAGATTCACCGCAACCGCAAGCCGCTCGAAAGAGCGATGGTCGAAACGCGGCGCATGCTGAACCTGCCGCCGATCGAGCATGACGGAGCGCAGTCGTAACCCGGGCGCGCATCGGCGCGCCTTGTTTTTACCCCGATTCTAGACGACTGGTCTACTCAAACACGTATGACGAACGTGCCACGCCGCGTTACGCTGTCCCGATTGTTTCAACCGCACGCAGGCGGCCGCGCCAGCCTGACCGCCGACGCTGCCGCCTGCGCGCGCCTTTCGCTGGTCCATCCCTGATTCGATCGTGCCCATGAAGCACGTCCATTCCTGTTGACGGAGGCTCACATGCCGCAAAGCAAGACCGTAAATCGCCAGATCATCCTGAATTCGCGCCCCGTCGGCGCGCCGACGCCGGGCAACTTCCGCGCCGAGACCGGCGACGTGCCGACGCCCGGTGCCGGCCAGGTGCTGCTGCGCACGGTCTGGTTGTCGCTCGACCCGTACATGCGCGGCCGGATGAGCGACGCGCCGTCCTACGCGCCGCCGGCCGAACTTGGCCAGGCGATGGTGGGCGGCACCGTCAGCCAGGTCGTCGCATCGAACCTGCCCGCGTTCCGCGAAGGCGATCTCGTCGTGGCCGGCGCCGGCTGGCAGGACTATGCGTTGTCCGACGGCCGCGACCTGATTCCGCTCGGCCGCGACTTCGCGCATCCGTCGTACGCGCTCGGCGTGCTCGGCATGCCGGGCTTCACCGCCTATACGGGGCTGCTGAAAATCGGCGAGCCGAAGGCCGGCGAAACCGTGGTCGTTGCGGCGGCGAGCGGCGCGGTCGGCGCGGTGGTCGGCCAGATCGCCAAGCTGAAGGGCTGCCGCGTGGTCGGCGTCGCGGGCGGCGCCGACAAGTGCGCGTACGCGACCGATACGCTCGGCTTCGACGTGTGCGTCGACCACCGCGATCCGGCGTTTGCCGCGAAGCTGAAGGACGCGTGCCCGAACGGCATCGACGTCTATTTCGAGAATGTCGGCGGGGCCGTGTTCGACGCGGTGTGGCCGCTGCTGAACGACCATGCGCGCGTGCCGGTATGCGGGATCATCGCGCATTACAACGACGCGGCATACGACGACAAGGCCGTGTCGACCGGCCGTGACCGCGTGCCGGCGCTGATGGGCACGATCCTGCGCAAGCGCATCCGGATGCAGGGTTTCATCATCCTGGATCACTATGCAACCGGTTATGCGTCGTTCCTGAAGGACATGAGCGAATGGGTCGCGCAGGGCAAGGTGAAGACGCTCGAGGACGTCGTCCCCGATCTCGCCGACGCACCGGAAGCGCTGATCGGATTGCTCGCCGGCAAGAACTTCGGCAAGGTCGTCGTGCGCGTGGGCCCGGACGAACTGGCCTGATGCCTCGGCACGGCGACACCCAACGGCTGCACGCTGGCGTCACGCAACGCCGGCTTGTGGCATGCTCGATTCCGCTATCGACGATAGGAGAATGACAAGATGGCGCTTCACGTGATTGCTTCCCTGTTCCTGAAACCCGAACACGCGGAGGCCGCCGAGGCCGAACTCCGCAGCATGGTCGCGAAGACGCGCACCGAACCGGGCAACCGGCGCTACGACCTGTTCCGCGAGCAGGACGGCTCGCCGAACCTGCACCTGTACGAGATCTACGACGACCAGGCCGCCTTCGACGCGCACCTCGCGAGCCCGTATTTCGGTGAATTCCGCACGAAGTCGGCCGACTGGTTCACCGCGCCGCCGGTCATCAAGGTGCTGTCGGCCATCGACGTCGCCGAGTAACACGCAGCAACACCGTCGCGGCCCGCTCCCACCCGGGTCGCACGGCGCCCGCTGCGCGGCGAGCGGCGGCGAGAACAACACCACGCGGCGCATCGTTCGCGCCGCTTCCCCAATACACCGGCCCCGGAGGCTGAATGATCACCCTCAACATCAACGGCGCAACCCGCTCGGTCGACGCCCCCGACGACATGCCCTTGCTCTGGGTGCTGCGCGACGTCGTCGGCCTCACCGGTACGAAGTTCGGCTGCGGGATCGCCCAATGCGGCGCGTGCACCGTGCATCTCGACGGTGTCGCCGCGCGCTCGTGCGTGCTGCCGGTCGCGGCCGTCGCGGGCCGCAAGATCACGACGATCGAAGCCGTCGGCGCGACACCGGCCGGCCACAAGGTCCAGCAGGCATGGCGCGAGCTCGACGTCGTCCAGTGCGGCTACTGCCAGTCGGGGCAGGTGATGGCCGCCACCGCGCTGATCGCGTCGAATCCGAACCCGAGCGACGCCGACATCGACGCGGCGATGGCCGGCAACATCTGCCGCTGCGGCACGTACAACCGGATTCGCGCGGCCGTGAAGCAAGCCGCGAAGGAGGCCTGAGATGTCGCGAGGACTGATCGAAGCCGGCCGGGCCGGCACAGGCGTGTCGCGCCGTTCGTTCATCAAGCTCGGCATGTCGCTGGGCGCGGCGGCGGGTGGCGGCCTGCTGCTCGGCTTCAGCCTGCCGGCCGCGGGCGACGATGCGCGCCGTTCGGTGATCGGCGGCGACGGCGATGAAACCGCGCGCGCCGGCGTGTTCGCGCCGAACGCGTTCGTGCAGATCGACCGCGCCGGCAAGGTCACGCTGGTGATGCCGAAGGTCGAGATGGGGCAGGGCGTCTATACGTCGATTCCAATGCTGATCGCGGAAGAACTCGAAGTGCCGCTGTCGAGCGTGACACTCGACCATGCGCCGCCGAACGAGAAGCTGTTCCTCGATCCGCTGCTCGGCGGCCAGCTCACCGGGGGCTCGACGTCGATTCGCTACGCGTGGGAACCGCTGCGCCGTGCAGGTGCGACCGCACGGACGCTGCTGGTCGCGGCCGCCGCGAAGCAATGGAACGTCGATCCGGCATCCTGCCGCGCCGCGAACGGCGAGGTGCAGCATCCGCCGAGCGGCCGTCGCGCGTCGTACGGCCAGCTCGCCGATGCCGCGGCCAAGCTGCCGGTGCCGAAGGACGTCGCGCTGAAGAAGCCGGCGGATTTCAAGCTGATCGGCACGCCCGCGAAGCGGCTCGATTCGCCGGAGAAGGTCGACGGCACCGCGCAGTTCGGGCTCGACGTGCGCCTGCCCGGCATGCTGTATGCGGTGATCGTGAACAGCCCGGTGTTCGGCGGTACGGTCGCGAGCGTCGACGATACAGCCGCGAAGAAGATCCCCGGCGTGCGTCAGGTCGTGCGCGTCGACAACGCGGTGGCGGTGGTCGGCGATCACACGTGGGCCGCGAAGCGCGGCGCGTCGGCGCTGGTCGTGAAGTGGAACGAAGGCGCGGACGCGAAGGTGTCGATGAAGGACATCGTCGCGGATCTCGCACACGCCGCGGAAAACGGCAAGGGCGGGGTCGCACGCAAGGAAGGCGACGTCGGCAAGGCATTCGCGAATGCGAAGACACGCGTCGACGCCGTCTACGAACAACCGTTCCTCGCACACGCGACGATGGAACCGGTGAACTGCACGGTGCACGTGCGCGGCGACGGCTGCGAGATCTGGGTCGGCACGCAGGTGCCGACGCGGGCACGCGATACCGTGCAGCAGCTCACCGGCCTCGCACCCGACCGGATCGTCGTGCACAACCACCTGCTCGGCGGCGGCTTCGGCCGGCGGCTCGAAACGGACATGATCGGCCAGGCCGTGAAGGTCGGCAAACAGGTCAACGCGCCGGTGAAAGTGATCTGGACGCGCGAGGAGGACATCCAGCACGACATGTACCGGCCGTACTACTACGACAAGATCTCCGCCGGGCTCGACGCGAACGGCAAGCCGGTCGCGTGGCAGCATCGGATCGTCGGCTCGTCGATCATCGCGCGCTTCGCGCCGCCCGCGTTCCAGAAGGGCGTCGATCCCGATGCGGTCGAGGTCGCGGCCGAGCTGCCGTACGACCTGCCGAACCAGCTGGTCGACTACGTGCGCCAGGAGCCGCGCCACATCCCGACCGCGTTCTGGCGCGGCGTCGGGCCGACGCGCAGCACGTTCGTCGTCGAGAGCTTCGTCGACGAACTGGCCGCGCAGACCAAGACCGACCCGGTGCAATACCGTCGCTCACTGCTCGGCAAGACGCCGCGCGCGCTGAACGTGCTCGACGTCGCGACGAAGGCGGCCGGCTGGGGTGGCGCGGCGCTGCCGACGGGGCAAGGGCGCGGTGTATCGGTGATGCACGCATTCGGCAGCTTCTTCTCGATCGTCATCGACGTCGCGGTGGATAACGGCGAGGTGCAAGTGAAGCGTGTCGTGTGCGCGGTCGATTGCGGCATGGTTGTGAACCCGAACACGATCGAGGCACAGGTGCAGGGCGGCATCATTTTCGGGATCACGGGCGCGCTGTATGGCGAGATCACGATCGAGGACGGCCGCGTCGTGCAAAGCAACTTCACCGATTACCGGATGATGCGGATCAACGAGACGCCGCCGATCGACGTGCATCTGGTGAAAAGCGGCGAAGCGCCGGGCGGGATCGGCGAACCGGGTACGGCCGCGACGGCCGCGGCGCTGTCGAACGCGATCTTCGCGGCGACCGGCAAGCGGCTGCGCAAGCTGCCGGTCGGCGACCAGCTGAAGACGGCTTGAGGAGAGGCGACGAACATGCACAACCTGATCCTGAAGATGCTCGGCACGTCGTTGCTCGCCGTGTCCGCGCTGCTGGCCGGCACGGCCGCACATGCCGCGCAGACGGCGCCGGCCGACAGCGCGCTCGTCGCGCGCGGCGCGTATCTCGCGAAAGCGGGCGACTGCGTCGCGTGCCACACCGCGCCGCGCGGCACGCCGTTCGCCGGCGGCCTGAAGATGGTCACGCCGATGGGCGCGATCTACACGACCAACATCACGCCCGATCCGGAGACGGGCATCGGCGGCTATACCGAGGCCGACTTCGCCAGTGCGTTGCGCAAGGGTGTCGCGAAGGACGGTCACAACCTGTATCCGGCGATGCCGTACCCGTCGTACGCGAAGCTGAAGGACGACGACGTGAAGGCGCTGTACGCGTACTTCATGCACGGCGTCGAACCGGTGAAGCAGGCGAACCGGCCGGCCGACATCCCGTGGCCGCTCAACATGCGCTGGCCGCTCGCGTTGTGGAATTGGGTGTTCCTCGATACGACGCCGTACGCCGACAAGCCGTCCAAGGACGCGGTGTGGAACCGCGGCGCGTATCTCGTGCAGGGGCTCGGGCACTGCGGGTCGTGCCACACGCCGCGCGGCGTCGGCTTCCAGGAGAAGGCGCTCGACGAAGGCGGCACGGCGTTCCTGTCGGGCGCGCCGATCGACAACTGGTTCGCGTCGAACCTGACCGGCGAGCACAACACGGGGCTCGGCCGCTGGAACGAGGCGGAGGTCGCGCAGTTCCTGAAGACCGGCGCGAACCGCCATGCGACCGCGTTCGGCTCGATGGTCAGCGTGATCAACCACAGCACGCAGGCGCTCTCCGGCGACGATCTGGCGGCGATTTCCCGTTACCTGAAATCGCTGCCGGCGGCGGGCGGCACGGGCGCGCCGCCGTACAACTACGATCCGAAGGCGACGCAGGTCGCGCTGGGGCGGCCGGCAGCCGATCCGGGCGCGAAGGTGTATAACGCTTACTGCCTGCATTGCCACGGTGCGGACGGGCGCGGCTACGCGCCGCTGCTCGCGCCGCTCGCCGGCAATCCGAACGTGCTCGAAGCCGATGCCGCGTCGCTGATCAACGTGACGCTGAACGGCAGCGAGACGCTCGTGATCGACGGCGTGCCGTCCGCGTACCCGATGCCGGCGTTCTCGAACCAGTTGAACGACCGGCAGATCGCCGACGTGCTGACGTTCATGCGCGCCGGCTGGAGCAACGGCGCGCCGGCCGTGCAGGCGGCGGACGTCGCGAAACTCCGCAAGGCGACGGCGGCCGCGCGCTGAGCGCGGCCCCATGCGGAACGATGGCGGGCCGGCGTGCCCGCCGCTGCCGGGTGCGTGCCTGCCCCGGCAGCCTGGCTTTTTCTGTCAACCGGCGCGCGGCCGCTCTCGGCAGCGCGCGTTTTATCGACGCAATGTAGGGGTGTCTGGATGGCTAACGTGACTTATACGGATACGCAACTGCTGATCGACGGCGAGTGGGTCGACGCCGCGAGCGGCAAGACGATCGACGTCGTGAACCCGGCGACCGGCCAGTCGATCGGCAAGGTGGCCCACGCGGGCATCGCCGATCTCGACCGTGCGCTCGCCGCCGCGCAACGCGGCTTCGAGGCCTGGCGCAAGGTGCCCGCGCACGAGCGCGCGGCGACGATGCGCAAAGCAGCCGCGCTGGTGCGCGAGCGCGCCGACGCGATCGCGCAGCTGATGACGCAGGAGCAGGGCAAGCCGCTCATCGAAGCGCGCGTCGAAGTGCTGTCGGCAGCGGACATCATCGAATGGTTCGCGGACGAAGGCCGCCGCGTGTACGGCCGGATCGTGCCGCCGCGCAACCTCGGCGCGCAGCAGACCGTCGTGAAGGAGCCGGTCGGCCCGGTCGCCGCGTTCACACCGTGGAATTTCCCGGTCAACCAGGTCGTGCGCAAGCTGAGCGCCGCGCTGGCAACCGGCTGCTCGTTCCTCGTGAAAGCACCGGAAGAAACCCCGGCGTCGCCGGCCGCGCTGCTGCGCGCCTTCGTCGACGCGGGCGTGCCGGCCGGTGTGATCGGCCTCGTGTACGGCGACCCGGCTGAAATCTCGTCGTACCTGATTCCGCACCCGGTGATCCGCAAGGTCACGTTCACGGGTTCGACGCCGGTCGGCAAGCAGCTCGCCGCGATGGCGGGCCTGCACATGAAGCGCGCGACGATGGAACTGGGCGGGCACGCACCGGTGATCGTGGCCGAGGACGCCGATGTCGCGCTCGCGGTGAAGGCCGCCGGCGGCGCGAAGTTCCGCAACGCGGGGCAGGTCTGCATTTCGCCGACGCGCTTCCTCGTGCACAACAGCATCCGCGACGAATTCACGCGTGCGCTGGTCCAGCATGCCGAAGGGCTGAAGGTCGGCAACGGCCTCGAGGAAGGCACCACGCTCGGCGCGCTCGCGAACCCGCGCCGGCTCACCGCGATGGCGTCGGTCGTCGACAACGCGCGCAAGGTCGGCGCGAGCATCGAAACCGGTGGCGAGCGGATCGGCTCGGAAGGCAACTTCTTCGCGCCGACCGTGATCGCGAACGTGCCGCTCGAAGCGGACGTGTTCAACAACGAGCCGTTCGGCCCGGTCGCCGCGATTCGCGGTTTCGACAAGCTCGAAGACGCGATCGCGGAAGCGAACCGTCTGCCGTTCGGTCTCGCCGGCTACGCGTTCACGCGTTCGTTCGCGAACGTGCACCTGCTCACGCAGCGCCTCGAAGTCGGGATGCTGTGGATCAACCAGCCGGCGACGCCGTGGCCGGAAATGCCGTTCGGCGGCGTGAAGGACTCGGGCTACGGGTCGGAAGGCGGGCCGGAAGCGCTGGAGCCGTACCTCGTCACGAAGTCGGTGACGGTGATGGCCGTCTGACGGTCGTCGATCGATCGCGTGCGCGGCGCCGCTGGCGTGGCGCGCGCGATCGGCGCGGGCCGGGCGCTACGCCCGGTCTCTCGCCGGTTTTTCCCGCCGGCCGTGCATTCGAACGGCAACCGGCCGGACATTTCAATACGCGCGCCACTTCGGCGGATTGTTTCAATTTCGTCATCAGCGACGACACACGCCACACCACACCCCTCGGTGAATGGGCGCCGGCACCCGGTGCCGGCCCGCGCGGAACGCGATCCGCTCGACACCGCTCAGGTCACATCGTCAGCAACCTGACAAGTACGGACTGCACCTCGTACCCGGGCGCCGCACTTTTTGGTATAGGTTATCCATAACCAACCATAACGACCGGTGCGTCAGCGTCGGCCCAATCTGAGAGGAAACGGATGCATCCGCGCTCGGCAGCGCCGTACTACGTCGTGCTCGCGGGGTCCTTGATAGCGTGCGCGCTGATGGGCCTCTGCGTGTTGCAGTTGTTCCAGAGCCGTCAGGACGCACTCGATCGCGCACGCGATACGTCGCGGAATCTGGCGCTCGTCGCCGAGCGCGATATCGAACGCAATCTCGAGTTGTACGGCCTGTCGCTGGAGGCCGTGATCCAGGGCCTTCGGCGCCCGGACGTGATGGCGGCCTCGCCGGCCTTGCGCCGCGGCTTCCTGTTCGATCACGCGATGACGGCGCAATTTCTCGGCTCGATGCTCGTGCTGGATTCGGCCGGCAACATCATCCTGGATTCGGCGAACGACGTGCCGCGACAGGGCAATTTCGGCGACCGCAAGTACTTTACGGTTCACCGGGACGATCCGAACGCCGGGCTTTACGTCAGCGATCCCTATGCGTCCCGCCTGCGCGGCGGCTCGCTCAGCGTGGCGCTGACGCGCCGCGTGTCGAATCCGGACGGCTCGTTCGGCGGCATCGTGATGATCGCGGTCAATCTCGAATATTTCCACACGCTGTTCGCCGGCCTCGCGCTCGGCTCGCATGGCGCGATTTCGCTGGTCGGCACGAACGGCATCATGTTCATGCGCCAGCCGTACGACGTGCACACCGTCGGTCGCGATATCAGCAAGGCGGCGACGTTTCGCCATTTCCGGACGGCGCCGGAAGGCTCGTTCGTCGAGACCTCGTCGATCGACCACGTGCGGCGCCTCTACTACTTCAAGACGCTGCCGCACCTGCCGCTGATCATCATGGTCGCCGAGGCGGAGCAGGACATCTACGCCGCCTGGCGGCGCCGCGCGATCACGATCGGCGCGCTGGTGGCGACCTTCGGCGCGGCGTTCATCGCACTGTCCTTCATGCTGGGCACCCAGCTGCGGCGCCGGATGCGAGCCGAATCCGAGCTGGTCATGCTCGCGCGCACCGACGGCCTCACCGGGCTCAACAATCGCCGGTCGTTCGGGGAAGTGCTGGACCTCGAATGGCGCCGAGCACGCCGGGCCCGCTCGGTATTCTCGCTGCTGTTCGTCGACGTCGACCGCTTCAAGGCCTACAACGACACGTATGGCCACCAGGCCGGCGACGACGCGCTGGCCGCGGTTGCCCGGTGCATCGGCGACAACATCCGGCGTCCCGCGGACACCGCGGCCCGCTATGGCGGCGAGGAATTCGTCGTGATCCTGCCCGATACGCCGGCAACGGGCGCGACCGAGATCGCCGAAAGGATTCGTGCGGCCATCGACGGACTGGCGATCGAACATGCGGAAAGCGAATTCGGGCGCGTCACCGCGAGCATCGGCGTGGCAAGCTGGGCCCCCGGGCAGGACGGGGAGGTCGAGTCGGTGATCAAGGCGGCCGACGACGCGTTGTACCTCGCGAAGGAAACCGGGCGAAACAAGGTCGCCGCGCGTGAAGCGGACACCTGACGCCACCGCCGGCGCGTATCGCCCGCTGCCGGTGGCGGGCGGTTCGACGCTCAATGCCGGCCGCTGCCGCGATAGCTTTCCACTTCCGCGTCGTACGCCGCCAGAAACGCCTTGCCGAATACCGACGCGAAATCGTCCTCGATCGCGAACACCGTGTCGCGATGGGTCGCCGCGTAGCGATCCCACATCCTCGCCTTGTACAGCACGGGCACGCGCTTCTCGTACCAGCGCATTGCGTCGCCCCGCTCGCGCAGACGTTGCGGCGAGAAGCGCGTCAGCAGGTCCATCAACGCGGCGCGCATGCCGGCGACCATGCCGATCTGGTGCGCATGCAGATCCTGGAACGCGTCGCTGACCGCGCTCTGCGGCGACATGAAGCCCGGCAGCGGCAGCCCGAACATCTGCCGCAGCACAGCGCCGCCGTCCGGCAGCAGCTTCAGCGGGTTGTTCTCGCGATCGAGCAGCATCGTCATGTGCGCCTTCACCTCGCGCTTCAGGATGCTGCGCGACGACAAAAGCTCGACCGTGCCGTTCGCGAACAGCGCCAGCAACTGGCCCGCGATGTACAGCTGTTCGGCCGACCACTGATGGGATTCGGCCGCCGTATCGAGCCCCGCGCCTTCGAAGAACGCGTTCAGCAGTTCATCGGGCGTCGGCGCGCGCGCCGCATGCGGCGCCGGTTCGTCGGCCGGCCGCGTATCGGTGCGCGCGGCGGCCGGCTGCACGCGCACGTGCTGGGTCCACTCGGGCGCATGGTCGGCCTGCGTCGCAGAGGACGCTTCGCGATCCGCGTTGCCGCGATCGACTTGCTGCGTCGTGCCGGCCGCGCCGAGATCGCCCGACGACTGCGCGAACAGGTCGAGCGGATCGGTCGACAGCTGGTGCAGGTCGCGCTGCGAAGGCGCGGGCGGGGCGGCCTGCGTCGCGCGGTTCGCCGGCTGCGCTGCATCCGCACGTGCGGGGCCGCTTGGCCGCGTACCGGCGTCCGCCACCTTGCCGCGCGGGGCGAGACGATCCTGGAGGAGCCCCCACAGCCGGTTGCCGGCGCCTTTCGTATCGACACGCGAAGGCGATGCTTGCCCGCGCGCCGCTGCTGCCGCTGCCCGCCTGTCGACGGGCAGGCCGGAATCGGGGGCCATGTCGATGACCGGTGCATCGCCGCCGTCGCCGCCATCGCCGCCGTCGTCACGTTCGGCACGCAGCACGTACGGCCCGATGCGGATGATGTCGCCGGTATTGAGCGGCCGCTCCTGCGCATAGCCGACCGGCTCGCGGTTCACCTCGATCGTCGATACGCTGCTCAGGTTCTTCAGCAGGCAGGCGTCGTCGCCGACCTGCAGCAGCGCCTGCAGCCGCGAGATCTGCCGCGTGTCGTCGCGCAACACGAGATGGTTGTCGCTGGCCCGGCCGATGGTGCCGCCCGGCGGATGAAACACGACGGCGTCGTAGGAGTCGTTTTCGACCGGCTCGCCGGCATGTTCGATCACGATCAGTTGCATGTCATACGTCGCTCGGTGAAGCGCTCGCGTGGAAACCGGCTCGTTCAGGATGACGACGCATGCTTGCGGCGCGCGAATTCGAACGCGGGCCCCCAGATCGGATGCCCCTTCTCGGCAGGGGACAAGTCGAAGCGCGGGTTGAGGTCGAGAATTTTCGAGAACTCGGCGCGGCACGGCGTGATGCGGTTCGTCACGCAATAGCTGAACGCGAGGAGCTTGTGCGCGGCAACCTGCGTATCGGTGTCGGCGCCGTCGACCTCCTTCGCGTGGCTCAGCAGCGCGATCGTGCGCCCGTAGTCGCCGCTGGCGTACGCGGCGCGTGCGCTGTCGACCGTCGCGCGGGCCGCCGACTGTGTCGGGGACGTACTGCACCCGCCGGCCCCCAGCAACCATGCGCCGAGGAAAAGAACGAGCGATGAACGACCTTTCATTATCGAAATTGAAGATTTGCGTAATTGGAAGGTGCCACACAAGCGCTGTTGGATTCTAGTGCCAATCATAAGCGCCGAACCAGCTGTTACGTTTTGTTTCATTTCGCCAATCCATTTCCACCTGAATACAGAATCGACTACGAATTTCAGCACTTGTGAATCCGGAAAAACGGCCTATAGTTCGCTGTGTTTTTCGGATTCGTCTGTTGTTTGGTCGGCGCACGTCAATGCACGAGAAACCGGAGCGTCCGTTCGTGCGCAACGAATAGCCGGTACACCTTCTGCGTCGCGAGCGCTCGTTGCCCGGTGGCCGGCCGGCTTGCGCCCCGAGCCCATCCGACAGGTGTTCACGCCATGAAACCGGGCCGCCAGGGCGCACCGGCCGGATTAACTTTTCCCATTAATCTATCAGTCTCAATTAAATAGCCCATCATTTATAAAAATCGACTTTCAAAACCCAGAATGATACGACCCGGCTTTTTACAAGAATAATTTGCCGGAACGAATTTCATTGGATGGATATGCGAGCCACACAATTACCGATCAATTAATTGTCCCTTTTAAAATCAGATCACCCGGTTTCGAAGTTGAAAACCGGCGCGCGGCTATTGGGTGGCGAGGGTGGAATATGCAATGGCGGTCGAGCAGTTTCATTGTATGGGGATGCGTGATGCTGTTGCCGGGATGCGGCGCGACGGAGCACGCCGCGGCGGTGCCGTATGCGATCACGGTTGACGTTGCGCCCGACGTCAACCCTGACATGAACCGCAAGCCTTCGCCGATCGTGCTGAAGGTGTTCCAGCTTCGCGCGGCGTCGTCGTTCGACAGTGCCGATTTCTTCTCGCTGCAGGACAAGCCGGAGAATGTGCTCGGCGCGGACCTGCTCGGCACCGACCGCGTGATCCTGCGGCCCGGCGAGTCGCGCACGCTGCACTATCGCGGCAACGTCGAGGCCGGCGCGATCGGCGTGGTCGCCGAATACCGCATGCTCGACAAGAACCGCTGGCGGCTGACGGTGCCATTGCCGCGCGCGAAGCAGCTCAATCTCTACAAGTTCTGGCAGACGTCCCCGGGCGAGCTGAAGCTGGCGATCGCGGTCAGGAACGGCGGCATCGCGCTGAACGATGCGAAGGGGCGCCCATGACCGAACCGACGATGTCCGCGACGCCGGTCGCGGCGCTCCGCCAGCGGGTGGTATGGACCGAGGGGATGTTCCTGCGGCCGCAGCATTTCCAGCAGCTCGAACGGCACTGGGAACGCTACGTCGCGCTGCGCTGCCTGCCGCTGCAAGGCTTCTACTGGGGCTTCGACATGCTGGAGCTCGATCGCGAGCAACTGGCGCTCGGCAAGGTCGCGCTGCGCACCGCGTCGGGCGTGATGCGCGACGGTACGCCGTTCGACCTGTCCCATCCGGACGATCTCCCCGAACCGCTCGACGTGCCGGCCGACGCGAAGGACCAGCTCGTCGTGCTCGCGCTGCCGCTGTGGCGCGGCGGCGGCGAGGAGGTGTCGTTCGGTGCTGGTGCTGGTGCTGGTGCTGGTGCAGGCGGCGGCCATGCCGCAACCGGCTCGAACGGTAGTGCCGACGTCGCACGCTACGTCGTGCGCGAATACGAAGTGGCCGACGCGAACGCAGTTGCGCTCGGCCCCGCGCTGCTGCAGACGGGCCGCCTGAACGTGCGGCTGATGCTCGAAGCCGAGCTGACCGGCGACTGGCATGCACTCGGCGTCGCGCGGATCGTCGAGCGGCGCACCGATGCGCGGCTGCGCGTCGACGACGGCTACATTCCGCCGCGCCTCGTCGCGCAGCACGACGCCGTGCTGCTGGCCTATACACGCGAGCTGCACGGGCTGCTCACGCAGCGCAGCGAAGCGCTCGCGGAACGGCTGTCGGAGCCCGGGCGCGGCGGCGTATCGGAAGTCGCGGATTTCCTGCTGCTGCAGCTCGTGAACCGCTATCTCGCGCTGACCTGGCATGCGCAGCAGCACGTGTCGACGCATCCGGAGACGCTGTTCTGCGACTGGCTGAAGCTCGCGTGCGACCTGAGCACGTTCACGGCGGCCGGCCGGCGCCCGCAGTCGCTCGCCGTCTACGTACACGACGACCTGCGCACGAGCTTCGCCGAACTGATGACCGAGCTGCGCCGGTCGCTGTCGACGGTGCTCGAGCAAAACGCGATCCAGATCGAGTTGCGCGATGCGGGCAACGGCATCCGCGTCGCGACGCTGGCCGACCCGGCGCTGCGCGACACGGCCGGCTTCGTGCTCGCGGTGCGCGCGGACGTGCCGGCCGACAGCCTGCGCACGCGGTTTCCCACGCAGGCGAAGCTCGGGCCGGTCGAGCGGATCCGCGATCTCGTGCAGTTGCAGCTGCCGGGTATCACGATGCGCCAGTTGCCGGTCGCGCCGCGGCAGATCCCGTATCACGCGGGCCATACGTACTTCGAGATCGACAAGGGCAGCGACCTGTGGAAGCAGCTGGCGCGCTCCGGCGGTCTCGCTTTTCATTTCGCCGGCGAATTCCCTGGGCTCTCGATGGAGTTCTGGGCGATACGCGGGTAAGGGCGGGGCGACGCGATGAATTCCTCCTCCGATTCGATCTCCCCCGGCACAGGCGGATTCGTGCCGCCGAATCCGGGCGGCATGCATCCGGCCGCGGCGGGCGCGGCCGGCCCGACCGCGACGCAACCGCGCCCCGGGCGCTGGGCCGCGAGCGGCACGAACCCGCTCGTCGCGGCCGCGAATCCGTTGCTCAACCTGGTGCCGCAGATCCGCTCGACCGTCCATCATCCGAATCCGGCGTGGCTGCGCGAGCATCTGGTGGTCGAGATCCGGCAGTTCGAGGCACGTGCGCAGGAGGCCGGCGTGCCGTCGGAAGCGATCATCGGCGCGCGCTACTGCCTGTGCACGGCGCTCGACGAGGCGGCCGCGCTGACGCCGTGGGGCGGCAGCGTGTGGTCATCGCACAGCCTGCTCGTGTCGTTCCACAACGAGACCTGGGGCGGCGAGAAATTCTTCCATCTGCTCGAACGTTTGTCGCAGCAGCCGCGCCAGCATCTCGACCTGCTCGAGCTGCTGTATTTCTGTCTCGCGCTCGGCTTCGAGGGCCGCTATCGCGTGCTCGACAACGGCCATGCGCAGCTCGACGCGCTACGCCACCAGCTCGCACTGACGATCCGCTCGGTGCGCGGCGAATTCGAGCCGGCGCTGTCGCCGCACTGGCGCGACGTCGTCACGCGCGACGTCGCGCGCCGGTTCGTCGTGCCGCTGTGGGTATGCGTGGCGCTCGCGCTGCTGATCGGTTTCGGCGTGTTCGTCGGGCTGCGGATCGCGCTCGCCGGGCATTCGGATCGGCTGTTCGCGTCGATCGACGCGCTGCACGTGCCGAAGCTGCAGCCCGCGCAGGCGCCGCCGCGCCCGGCGCCGGCGCCGCGCATCGCGAAGTTCCTGGCACCGGAGATCGCGGCCGGCCTCGTGTCGGTGCGCGACGACGCCGATCGCAGCGTGATCGTGCTGCGCGGCGACGGGTTGTTCAAGTCCGGCTCGACTTCCGTGATCGACCGCTACGTGCCGGTGCTCGCGCGGGTGGCCGATGCGCTGAACCAGGTGCCCGGCAACGTACGCGTGACCGGCTATACCGACGACACGCCCGTGCATACGGCACGCTTTGCGTCGAACTGGGACCTGTCGCGCGAACGCGCGGAAGCCGTGCGCGGCATGATCGCCGCGCGGCTCGACCATCCGGAGCGGCTCGCGGCGGAAGGGCGCGGCACGCTCGACCCGGTTGCGCCGAACGATTCGCCGGCGAACCGCGCGCTGAACCGGCGCGTCGAGATCACGCTGCTGCCGGCGCCCGGCAGTGCCGCCGCCGGCGCGAGCGCGACGCAGGGGGCCAACTGACATGAACCAGGCTGTCGCGCGTTTCGTCCGGCCGTTGCCGTCGCGGGAGATCTGGACCTTCGCCGGTCTTGTCGTGCTTGCGTGCTTCGTATGGCTCGCAGGCCCGCTGTTCGCGTTCGCCGAGGTGCGGCCGCTCGACAGCGGCTGGGCGCGCGGGCTCACGATCGCTGTGCTGTTCATCGCGTGGGGCGCCCGCGTCGCGTGGCGCAGCTGGCGCGCCGGCCGGCTCAACGCGCAGTTGCTGAACCAGCTGCGCGAGGCTGCTCCCGGGCCGGCCACCGCCGACGATCCGGCGAAAGCGCAGCTCGACGAGTTGCGCAGCCGCTTCGACGAAGCCGCGACGCTGCTGAAGAAAGTCCGCTTCGGGCAGGCCGACGCGGTGCGCAAGGGCCTGCCGCGCTGGTTCGACCGGATGTCGCGCCAGTACCTGTACCAGCTGCCGTGGTACGTGTTCATCGGCGCGCCGGGCTCGGGCAAGACCACCGCGCTCGTGAATTCCGGGCTCAGCTTTCCGCTCGCCGAGCAGTTCGGCCGCGCGGCGATTCGCGGCGTGGGCGGCACGCGGCATTGCGACTGGTGGTTCACGAACGACGCGGTGCTGATCGACACCGCCGGCCGCTATACGACGCACGAGGGCAATCGCGCACTCGACGAGGCCGAGTGGAAGGGCTTCGTCGACCTGCTGAAGAAATACCGCACGCGCCAGCCGCTGAACGGCGCGATGCTGACGATCAGCGTCGCCGATCTGCTCGGCGCGTCGGAGGCCGAGCGCACGCAGCACGCGATGGTGCTGCGCAAGCGGCTGCTCGAACTGCGCGCGCAGCTCGGGATCCGCTTTCCCGTGTACCTGCTCGTGACGAAGGCCGACCTGCTCGCGGGCTTCGCTGAGTATTTCAGCAGCTACGGCCGCACGGAATGCGCGCAGGTGTGGGGCTTCACGTTCCCGCTCGCGCAAAGCGAGGCGCCGGGCTTCGACCTGCGCGCCGCCTTCGACCGCGAATACCGGCTGCTGCACCAGCGGCTGAACGACGGTCTGCCCGAACTGCTCGCCGCGCAGACCGACGCGCGCCAGCGCGAGATGACGTACCTGCTGCCGCAGCAGATCGCCGACCTGCAGGACATGCTCGGCCAGTTCGTCGCCGAGGTGTTTTCCGTGTCGAGCTACGAGCCGATGCCGATGCTGCGCGGCGTGTACCTGACGAGCGGCACGCAGGAAGGCACCGCGTTCGATCGCGTGATGAGCGGCATCAAGCGCTTCCTGAAGATCGAGGGCGTGCCGCCGGTCGCGCAGGTCGGCTCGACCGGGCGCAGCTTCTTCCTGAAGGCGCTGCTGCAGGAACACATCTTCCGCGAAGCCGCGCTCGCCGGCAGCGACCTGCGCTGGCACCAGAAGCGGCGCGTGCTGCAGATTGCCGGCTACGTGCTGCTCGCGCTGGTGTGCGTGGCCGTGCTGGTCGCGTGGCTGCGCAGCTATTCGAACAATCGCGCGTATCTCGGCCAGATCGCCGCGCGCGTGCCGGCCGTCGATGCGCAGGTCGCCGGCGCGAAATTCTCCGATGCCGCCGACGTCGCCCGCCTGTTGCCCGTGCTCGATGCGCTCGGCGGCCTCGCGAATACGGGCGGCGTCGACTTGCAGCATCCGCCGCTCGCGTACCGGTGGGGGCTGTTCCAGGGCGAGAAGATCGACGAAGCCGTCGACGCCGTGTACCGGCGCGCGCTCGAAGACGTGCTGCTGCCGATCGCGGCGAGCCGGATGGAGGCCGCGCTGCGCGACGCACGGCCCGACGAGACCGAATACGCGTATGCGGCGCTGAAGGCGTACCTGATGCTGTACGACAGCGCGCACTACGATCCCGCGTTCGTGCAGGCCGTCGTCGATCTCGAAATGGAACGTGCGCTGCCGCCCGATTTCTCGCCGGCCGAGCGTACCGCGCTGCGTGCGCATCTCGCCGCGCTGTTCGGCAACCGCGTCGCGGTGTCGCCGTATCCGATGAACGAGCGGCTCGTGGCCGACGTGCGCGACCGGCTGCGGCAGGTGCCGTTCTCGCAGCGGCTGTACCGGCAACTCACGCTCACGCTGCGGCCGGCAACCGCCGCGTTCGACTTCAGCGTCGCGCGGGCGGTCGGCCCCGATGCTTCACTGGTGTTCCGCCGTCAGAGCGGCAAGCCGCTGTCGGAAGGCGTGCCGGGCCTCTATACGCGCAACGGCTATCGCAACGTGTTCGCGCCGCGCCTGGCCGGCGAGGTCGAAGCTTACGGTCGCGAGGAAGTGTGGGTGCTGAACCTCGGACTGTCCGAGATTCCCGGGCCGAACGATGCGGCCGCGTGGGCCCGCGATATCCGCCAGCTCTACCTGAACGACTACCTGAAGATCTGGGACGACTCTCTCGCCGACATCAAGCTGCAACGCACCGCGACGCTCGCGCAGAGCATCCAGGTGGCGCGCGCGCTGTCGTCGGCCGATTCGCCGCTCACGCGGCTGATGGTCGCGCTCGCGCGTGACACGGCGCTCGGCGATGCGCCGGGCGGGGCGCGCAATCTCGCCGCGCGCGCGCAGGACAAAGTCGACGAGGCGCGCAGCTCGCTGTCGCAGATCTTCGCGGGCCAGGGCAGCAATGCGAACGCGTCCGCGGCGGCGCCCGCGAGCGCCGAGCAGATCGTCGACAGCCACTTCGCCGGGCTGCGTGCGTTCGCGCCGGGCAGCGGCGACCAGGCCCAGGCGTTCAACGAGGTGTTGAAGTCGATCGACGCGCTGTACACGTACCTGACGGCCACCGACGACGCACTGAGGAGCGGCGCACAGCCGCCGCCGTCCGACGCGCCCGCCAGGCTGCGCGCACAGGCCGGCCGCCTGCCGACGCCGTTCCGGGAAGTGCTCGACGACCTGTCGAACGTCGCGAACGGCAGCGTCGCGACCGTCGAGCAGCGCAGCGTCGCGACGCGGGCCGGCGCGAACGTCGGCGACTTCTGCCGGCAGGCGATCGCGGGCCGCTATCCGTTTGCGCGCGGCGCGTCGCGCGACGTCGCGCCGGCGGATTTCGCGCAGATGTTCGCACCCGGCGGGCTGATGGACGACTTCTTCCAGAAGAACCTGCAGTCGATCGTCGATACGACGTCGCACCCGTGGCGCTTCGCGAACCGCAACGCGGACGCCGATCCGTCGGCCGCCGCGATGCTGTCGTCGTTCGAGAAGGCGGCGGTGATCCGCGATGCCTATTTCGGCGGCGGTGCGCGCACCGCGCAGCTGAAGGTGCAGATCCAGCCGCTCGAAATGGACCCGGCGATCACGGAGATGGTGCTCGACGTCGACGGGCAGATCGTCCGCTACGCGCACGGCCCGCTCGTGCAAAGCGCGGTGGACTGGCCGGGCCCGCGCGGCAGCAACCAGGTGCGGCTGCAGGTGTCCGGGCAGGCCGGTGCGACCGACGGCTTCACGGCCGGCGGGCCGTGGGCGCTGCACCGGCTGTTCGACCGCGCGGCCGTGTCGGCCGGGCGCGGCTCCGACCAGATGATTGCGCGCTTCACGGTCGACGGCAAACCGATCGTGCTGCAAGTGAATGCGGGCAGTGTCCGCAACCCGTTCAGGCTGCCCCAGATGGAGTCCTTTACATGCCCTCCGAAGCCATGAGCCCGACACCGCCGTTCACGCGTACCGACAGCGATGCGCCGGCCTGGTACGGGAAGATTCCCGGCGCCGGCGACTTCGTGAACAGCCGGCTGCCGCATGCACTCGCGCTGTGGTGGGAGCGCTGGCTCCAGCAGGGGATGGCCGCGATGCGCCAGCGCGGCACGGACGAGATCGAGCGCCATTACACGGTCGCACCGATCTGGAATTTCCTGATTCCGGCGGGCGCCGGCGCGTCGTGCGTGCAGCCGGGCTGCCTCGCGCCGAGCTGCGACCGCGTCGGGCGCTACTACCCGGTGATCGTCACGCTGCCGATGCGCGCGGCCGATTACTGGAACGGGCTGCCGGATGCCGCCGACGCGTTCTACTGGCAGGTCGGCCAGGCGCTGCTCGACGCGATCCGCCATGCGCGCGCGCCGGGCGATCTCGAGCGGACGCTCGAGCGCGTGCGGCTCGCACCGGGCGACGACCGGTACGCGGACATCGTCGACGGCATGCCCGCGCCGCCGCCGCAACGGCCGGCGCCGGCTGCGTGGCCGGGGCTGTCCGGTTACTTCGATCCGCACGGCGGCACCAGCTTCTGGTGGACCAACCGCGCGGACGGATCGCCGCTGCGCACGCATGCGCATACGGGCACGCCCGACAACGCGCTGTTCCTGACGCTGTTCGGCGGCGGCTAGCGACCCGGCTTGGGGCGGCGGGCTGGCGGGCTGGCGGGCGGAAAGGACGCGGTTTCGAGAGGTGGTGGAGATGAAGGACGCTGGATCGAGAGACAACGAGCACGACACGGCGACACGCGGCGACGCATCCGAATTCACGGTGCGGCCGCTGCCGCTCGGCCATCGCCTGGGCGAACTGCAGCTCGACGAGGTGCTGGGCATCGGCGGTTTCGGGATCGTCTATCGCGCGTTCGACCGCACGCTGCGGCGCGCGGTCGCGATCAAGGAGTACATGCCGTCGATGCTGGCCACGCGCGGCGGCGACTATACGGTGTCGCTGCGCTCCGAGCGGTTCGCGCAAGCCTTCGACGCCGGGCGCGGCGCGTTCCTCAACGAGGCGCGCCTGCTCGCGCAATTCGATCATCCCGGGCTCGTCAAGGTCCTGCATTTCTGGGAAAGCCACGGCACCGCGTACATGGTGATGCCGTTCTACGAAGGGCGCACGCTCAAGCAACTGCTCGACGGCGGGATGCGGATCAGCGAGACGCAGTTGCGCAACATCGTCGGCGCGCTGCTCGGCGCGCTCGACACGCTGCATCGCGCGCAGTGCTTCCATCGCGACGTCGCGCTCGACAACGTGCTGATTCGCCCGAACGGCAGCGCGATCCTGCTCGACTTCGGCGCGGCGCGCAAACGGATCGGCGATCTGGTCGACGATGGCGCGATGATGATCAAGCCCGGTTACGCGCCGATCGAGCAGTACACCGACGATCCGGCGTTCAGCCAGGGGCCTTGGACGGATCTTTATGCACTCGGCGCGGTGATGCACGCGATGATCACCGGCGAACTGCCGCCCGCGGCGGTCGTGCGCAGCATCAAGGACACGTACCGGCCGCTCGCGTCGCGCGAACTGCCGGCCGGCGAGGTGTACAGCCCCGCGTTCCTCGCGGCCGTCGATCATGCGCTGCAGCTGCGGATTCCGGACCGGCCGGAATCGGTCGCGGCGTTCGCGGCGGAGCTCGGGTTGCGGGACTTCGACCGGACAGGCGGTGGGTATGGCGCGGCGGTCGTGCCGCCGGTGAGTGATGCGGGCAGGAGCGGGGAAGGGAAGGGTGAGGCTTCTGCTGCGTCCGGCACTGCGGCCGCCGCCGCCGCGACGTCGATCGGCGCGGGCGGGAACGCTTCGGGCAACGCTGCGCCGGATGGGCGGGCGTCAACGCCCGCGGGTGGGGATCATGCGTCCAAGCCCACGGACACGGCATCCGTATCGTCCGGCGTGTCCGGCGCGTCCGGCGCCCAGCCGGAGACCGATGATGCGCCTTCGACGCTCAAAACGGCCGCGCAAGGCGCTGCGATTGCGGCTGCGGGCACGACCGCACCGTATCCCGCCGCATCGGCATCGACATCGTCATCGGGCGGCGCATCCGTGCCGACCGGCGCCCAACGCAGCCAGGCCATCGCCGGATCGCGCAACCGCCGCCTGCCGGTCTACGTCGGCAGCGCGCTCGTCGCACTGATCGCCATCGGCCTCGCCGCGACCTATCTGTCGCGTCCCGCCCGCGTCGCCGACGAGCCCGCGCCCGTCGCGAGCCAGCCGCAGGCCGGCATGCCGCCACCCGCGAGA
>NZ_JAAGPP010000079.1:0-239 GCF_017104975.1 Burkholderia sp. Ac-20344 | reverse complement strand
TCTAGGCACATGTATCATGGTGCAACATAATGACGCTTAACTCAGGAAAGTACGCGGTGATGATAGGGATGTTACTGTGGCAGCGAGAGGGTTGGTGAGACACATAGACTTTGAGCTGTTATACTTGGTGATTATTCTAGATTAGTTGTTGTCTGTTGTGGCTCAATCTGTTGATCATGTGGATTGTTTGGAAGCGTCGATTTTTGATTTTTTTTTTTTTTTTTTTTTTTTTTAATGCT
>NZ_JAAGPP010000078.1:0-40571 GCF_017104975.1 Burkholderia sp. Ac-20344 | reverse complement strand
CGTGCTGCGCGTCGCGGACAACCACGCGCACGCGCTGTTCGTGTCGCAGCACCCGCAGGTGCGCGAAGCGGTCGAAGCCGCGCTGCCGAAGCTGCGCGAGGCAATGGAAGCAGGCGGGCTCGGGCTCGGCAGCGCGACCGTCAGCGACGGCGGCTTCGCTTCGCAGCAGCAGAACCCGCAACAGACCTTCGCCGGCGGCCAGTCGTCGCGGCGCGGAAGCGGCGGATCGTCAGCCGCCGATGCACCGCTCGACGCTGCGCAATCCGCACCGGCCGCCGCGAGCGTGAGCCGCGCCGGCCTCGTCGATACGTTTGCCTGAGCATGACCCGGTGCACGCCGCTCAGCGGCCGTGCACCGCCGCGGCTGCCTCGCCGCGCGGCGCCGCGCCCTTGCGCGTGGCAACGATGAAGTCCGCCGCGCGTTCGCCGATCATCACCGACGGCGCATTCGTGTTCCCGCCGACCAGCGTCGGCATCACCGACGCATCCACCACGCGCAACCCTTCGACGCCGCGCACACGCAGTTGCGGATCGACGACCGCGCGCGCATCCGAACCCATCCGGCAGGTACCGACCGGGTGATAGATCGTGTCGGCATGCTCGACGATCGTCTTGCGCAGCTCCGCTTCGCTCTGGTCCGCCCGCGTGTACAGCTCGTGCCCGCCCTGCGACGCGAGCGGCGCCTGCGACAGGATCTTGCGCATCGCCTGCGTGCCGCGCACGAGCAGGTCGAGATCGCGCGCATCGCTGAAGAAGCGCGGATCGATCAGCGGTGCGTCGCGCGCATCGCTGCTCGCGAGCGCCACCGTGCCGCGGCTGAACGGCCGCAGCGCGCACACGTGCAGCGAATAGCCGAAGCCCCAGTGCATCTTGCGGTTGTGGTCGTCTACCAGCGCGGTGCAGAAATGCAGCTGCAGGTCGGGACGCTCGAGCGACGGATCGCTCTTGATGAAGCCGCCGGCCTCCGCGACGTTGCTCGTCATCATCCCGGTGCGGCTCGAGAAATAGCGCGCGAGCGCAGGCGTCATCTTCGCGATCCCGCGCAGGCATACGCCGACCAGTTCCGACGAATTCACACGCGTATTGATGATGAAGTCGATATGGTCGATCAGGTTCGTGCCGACGTCCGGCGCATCCTGCACGACCGCGATCCCGTGCCGGCGCAGTTGCTCCGCCGGGCCGATCCCCGAACACATCAGCAGTTGCGGCGAATTGAACGCACCGGCCGACAGGATCACTTCCGCGCGCGCGTCGAGCGTCTCGACGCGCCCGTTGCGCGCGACCGCGACGCCGGCCGCACGCTTGCCGTCGAACGCCACACGCAGCACCGTCGCATCGGTGATTACGTGCAGGTTCGGCCGGTTGCGGCCGTAGATGTACGCGCGTGCAACGCTGCAGCGCGAGCCGTCGCGGTGCGTGACCTGATAGAAGCCGACGCCTTCCTGCGTCGCGCCGTTGAAGTCGTCGTTCAGCGGATAGCCGGCCGCGTGCGCGGCCTGGATGAATCGTTCGGAGAACGGATTGCGAAAGCGCAGATCCGACACCGTGAGCGGGCCGTCCGCGCCGTGCCACGCATCGGCGCCGCGCGCGTTGCCTTCCGCGCGGCGGAAATACGGCAGCACGTCCTGCCAGCCCCAGCCCGTCGCGCCGAGCTGCGCCCATTCGTCGTAGTCGCCCGGGTGGCCGCGCGTGTAGATCATCGCGTTGATCGCGCTCGAGCCGCCCATCCCGCGCCCGCGCGGCTGGTAGCCGCGCCGGCCGCCGAGGCCCGGCTGCGGCACCGTCTCGTAGCCGTAGTTCGTGCCGAGCTTGAACGGCACCAGCGCCGCGATGCCGACCGGCATGTTGACGAGCAGGTTGCGCTCCGTATGCGAGCCGGCCTCGATCAGCGCGATCGTCGCATCGGGGCAGGCATCGGCGAGACGGCCTGCCAGGCTCGACCCGCCCGAACCGCCGCCGACGATGATGTAGTCGTATTGCATGTCACGTCTCCGTCGTGTCATGGAAGGCCGCCACGCGACCGCGTCCCCTCTTGTAATGTTCGGGCATTGTAGGAATGGCCGTCGCGCGCGCGGCGCGCGGATTCAAGAGCGATTCCTCTAAACGCCCGCGTGAACTAAATTTAAGATGTATCGATTCGCTTTGCGCGACGCACCGGCCACGAGAAGCCGATCCGTCGCGAAACGGGAGTGACGACGATGCAGCGCCAGGTTCTGCAGGCCGCGTGTCGACCGGGTTGTCCGGATGCGATGCGCGCAGCCCGCATTTCATTTCAAACGATTGCCCGCGCGGAGAGGCTCGGCGTCATGCGCGCAGTCGATCGAAATCGAACGGCACGTGTCGTCGCCGACCGTTTGGACGGTTGGCCGCCGCAGCGGCACGATGCGCCGCGGCATGATGTGACGGACCTGTCGCACTGCCCTGCTTCGGAGCGCCGGCGGGTAGTCGGGCAGCCGCGTCGCGAGCCCGGCAACAGTCGCATAGCGCCACCTGCACATGCGCATCGACACGATTTCCGGATGCGCACACCGTCGCGCGGATGCGACGCCCGCTGCACGCTTCAACCCGTTTTCGAGCACACGTCGCATCCGGCCCCGCGCCGCGCGACGCGCACCACCCCGATCCGCGTCGCCGCGCTCGCCGAGCGTGCGCGTGCGGCGTGACGGCCGGCCGACCAGCCAAGCCCAACTGGAGGAGACGACATGAAGAACGACCTGCCCGAACTGGCCCCGCAAGCACCGCCGTCGGTCGACGCGCTGACGGCGCTGCTGCGCGACCAGCGCGCGGCCTACCTGCGCGCACCGTACCCGGCGTGGGAAACACGCGTGCAGCACCTGCGCGCGCTGCGCACGATGCTGATCGACCATGCGGATGCGCTCGCCGAAGCGATCAGCGCCGATTTCGGTCATCGCGCGAAGCAGGAAGTGCTGCTGTCGGAAATCTGGATGGCGAAGGAAGAGATCGACGACGCGCTCAAGCACGGCAAGCGCTGGATGAAGCCGATCCGCAAGCCGATGAACAAGTGGCTGCGCCCGGCGCGCGCGAAGGTGATTCCGCAGCCGCTCGGCGTGGTCGGCATCGTCGTGCCGTGGAACTACCCGGTGCTGCTCGCGGCCGGCCCGCTGATCTGCGCGCTCGCCGCCGGCAACCGCGCAATCATCAAGATGTCCGAACTGACGCCGCGCACGTCGGCGCTGTTCGAGCAGCTGATTGCCAAGACCTTCACGCGCGACCACGTCGCGGTCGTAAACGGCGATGCGGAAGTGGGCGCCGCGTTCAGCGGGCTGCCGTTCGATCATCTGCTGTTTACCGGCTCGACGCACGTCGGCCGCCACGTGATGCGCGCGGCCGCCGACAACCTCACGCCCGTCACGCTCGAACTCGGCGGCAAGTCGCCGGCGATCGTCGGCCCGAACGCGCGCTTCGATGCCGCCGTCGACGCGATCGTCGCGGGCAAGACGCTGAACGCGGGCCAGACCTGCATCGCGCCCGACTATGTGCTGCTGCCGCGCGGAATGGAAGCGGCGTTCATCGAGCGCGCGCGGGCGCGCTTCGCGAAGATGTACCCCGACCTGTCGGCCAACGGCGACTACACGACGATCGTGTCGCCGCGCCACTACGCGCGGCTGCAGCAACTCGCGAGCGACGCGCAGGCGGCCGGTGCGCAGCTGCATCCGCTGTCCGACGCGCGATCCGATCCCGCATCGCGCCGCTTCGTGCCGTGTGCGGTCACGCAGGTGCCGGCCGCGTCGCAACTGATGCAGGAGGAAATCTTCGGGCCGCTGCTGCCGCTCGTGCCGTACGAACGGCTCGACGAAGCGATCGCGTACGTGAATGCGCGCCCGCGTCCGCTCGCGCTCTACCTGTTCGACGAGGACGGCGGCACGATCGACCGCGTGATGCACGAAACGATCTCGGGCGGCGTGTCGATCAACGAAACGCTGATGCACATCGCGTGCGGCAGTTTGCCGTTCGGCGGTGTCGGGGCGAGCGGCATGGGCGCGTATCACGGCTACGACGGCTTCGTGACGTTCTCGAAGATGAAGCCGGTGCTCACGCAGGCGCGCCTGAACGCGCGCAACCTGCTCGCGCCGCCGTACGGCAAGCGCTTCGCCGCGCTGATCAAGCTGATGCTGAAGTTCTGAGCGAAACGGGCCGCGCGCATCGCGCCGCGGCCCGCACGGGCATGCCGCGCGGCGCGGGTGCCGCGTGCGCCGTCACACGGGCCAGAGCGGCCCTTCCTGCATCGCGCCGATCTGCTCGCGCAATTCGAGCACGCGCGCCTCCCAGTAACGATGCGTGTTGAACCACGGGAACGCGGCCGGAAAGGCGGGATCGTCCCAGCGCCGCGCGAGCCACGCCGCGTAGTGGATCAGCCGCAGCGTGCGCAGCGCTTCGACGAGATGCAGCTCGCGCGGTTCGAATTCGCAGAAATCCTCATAGCCGGCCAGCAGGTCCGCCAGCGCGCGCGACGCGCCTTCGCGATCGCCCGGCAGCAGCAGCCACAGATCCTGGATCGCGGGCGCCATCCGGCTGTCGTCGAAGTCGACGAAGTGCGGGCCGGCATCGGTCCACAGCACGTTGCTCGGATGACAGTCGCCGTGCGTGCGCAGCAGGCGGATTTCGCCCGCGCGCGCGAACGCGGCCTCGACGCCTTCGAGCGCAAGCGTCACGGCCGTCTCGTACGCGGGCCGTACGTCATCCGGAATGAAATCGTGCGCGAGCAGGTAGTCGCGCGGCTCGTAGCCGAACGTATTGATGTCGAGCACGGGGCGCGCGACATACGGCTGCGTCGCGCCGACCGCATGGATCCGGCCGATGAAGCGGCCAAGCCATTCGAGCGTGTCGCGGCGATCGAGATCGGGCGCGCGGCCGCCGCGCCGCTCGAAGATCGAGAAGCGGAAACCGTCGAACCCGTGCAGCGTGCGGCCGTCGAATGCGCGCGCGGGCACCGCCGGAATCTCGCGCGCGACGAGTTCGGCGACGAACGCGTGCTCTTCGAGGATCGCTTCGTCCGACCAGCGTGCCGGACGGTAGAACTTCGCGACGACCGGCGGGCCGTCTTCGATACCGACCTGATAGACGCGGTTTTCGTAGCTGTTGAGCGCGAGCAGGCGCCCGTCGGTGCGCAGGCCGGCCGGTATCAACACGCTGTCGAGCGCATCGAGCACGCATTCGGGCGTGAGTCCGGCGAACGGCGGGCCGGCGGGAGAAGCGGGAGCGGAAGTGACGTCTTTCATGCCCCGCATTGTGCCGCCAGCCGGGCCGAAAGACGAGCGCCCGGTGCGGCCTATGCGCTTAGTGAAGCGCCGCGCCGGCTGGCAGCACGGATTCGCCGGTGTCGATCAGGTCCTCGAGAAAGAACGGCTCGGTGTTGAGTTCCTTCGACTCGCCCGGTACGCCCGCGTACCAGGTCACCATGGCCATGTCGCCCAGGATGCGCTGGACGATGCCGCGGGCGCCCTTCGGCACCGCGATATGGGTAGTGCAGACAATCGACCCGACATGCATGATGGTTCCCCACTCTTGAATCTTGAAACCCGGCTCGCTGACGAGCCGGCAAATGCACGATCCGCGCGCTCTCGTCGGAGCGTTGCGCGTAATCCCATTGTTCACGGTTTATCGAAGCGCGAAAAGAAGAAGAAGCGGGCGAAGTGCCGCGAATTCGTCGAATGTCTCCAATCAACCACTGCGCCGGGCCGACGCTTGCCTGCCCGGTTACCCCCATCATACCCTGTCGAATGTGACTGCCCGCCTAATCCGCGGTATCGCCCCGGCGCGCACCTGACGCACGCCATGTACGCATCGTGGGTCCGATGCCGGGTCGCCAGGCAATTTCGTGCGACCGTGGTGGCCGAACCACGCGACACCTTCATCACCTTCCCCCTGCATCGAACGCGCCCAGCGCAGCGACTGTTGCGCACGCACCGCCCTCCTCCCTTCGTCATGCGACGTCACCGACAGGTGTTGCGCCCGATGCCGGCCTTGCGGTACCTTTGATGCTCATTCGCGTTCAAGCGCATTTCGATACGATGCATCCGCTCACGTCCGCCCTTGCCCAATCCCGGCCGCAGTTCGACTCGCGGCCGCAGGCGTGCGCGCATCCGTCGGTCCTTCCTCCTCCTGTCGCACCGCCGCTCGTCGGCGCCGCGCCGCCCCCTCCGGCGGCACGCGCCGGCTGACCAGCCGGCTTCCGTTTCGTCTTCCATTCGCCCGCAGGCTCGCATTCGTGCGTCATGACGCACGGCGTGTTGCTGCGCGCGCGGATGGAACGTTCCGATCCGTTCGACAGGTGGATTCACATGGTTTCGTTCAAACGCGCGCTTGCCGCGCATGGAGCGACGTCGCTCTTCGTGCTGCTGTGGAGCAGCGGCGCGATCTTCGCTGAACTCGGTCTGCGTCACGCGTCCGCGTTCGTCTTTCTCACCGCACGCTTCGCACTGGCATCGCTCGTGCTGCTCGGGCTGGCCTTCATGCGCAAACGCTGGCTGCCGCCGCGCGGCGAACGGCGCATGGCCGCACTGACCGGCTTGCTGATGATGGGCGGCTATTCGATCTTCTACCTGCTCGCGCTCGAACGCGGGATCGCGCCGGGCGTGCTCGCGACGATCCTCGGCGTGCAGCCGATCCTCACGCTCGCGATCGTCGAGCGGCGCTGGCAGCCGGTGCGCCTCGCGGGGCTCGCGCTGTCGCTGGCCGGCCTCGCGCTGGTCGTGTTCCGCGGCATAGGAGGCGGCGGCCTGTCGCTGGCGGGCATCGCGTGCGCGCTCACCGCGCTCGTCGCGCTGACCGCCGGCTCGCTGCTGCAAAAGCGCGTACGTGCGGCGCCCGCCGACGTGCTGCCGCTGCAGAATGCGATCGGCCTTGCGCTATGCGTGGCGATCGCGCCGTTCCGGCCGGTGTCGTTCGACATGAGCTGGGCATTCGTGATCCCGCTGCTGTGGCTCGGCATCGTGATTTCGGTGATCGCGCAACTGCTGTTCTACCGGTTGATGCAGCGCGGCGACCTCGTCAACGTGACGAGCCTGTTCTATCTCGTGCCCGTCGTCACCACGCTGATGGATGCCGTGTGGCTCGGCAACCGGCCCGAGCCACTCGCGCTCGCCGGCATGGGCGTGATCCTCGCGGGGCTCGCGCTCGTGTTCCGCGCGCCGGCCGCCCGCGTGCAACCCGATCGCGCATGAGCGGACGTGCCGCCGTGCCTGCGGGTGCGGCGGCACGCATCGGACACATACGACGAATCCGCAAAAATCGAAAGGGACGGGAAAGATGCGTGCAAGGCATTCGTCGAATTCGCGGGAAAAATGCGCGATTCGCAGGGCTTTCCGCTGATTTTTTAATGGTTCGGATAGCGAAAAGCGGTGCCGGTTGCCTATACTCGAACTGACCGCCCCGCTCGCAATCGGGTCGGACCAACACTAGAAACACCCGGCATGGGGCCGAAGCAAGCGCCAAAGCGCCAACTCCGGTCGACACTGGAGACACGCATGACCACCTACTTCACGATCGGCGACTTCATCCTGTTGATTCCGATGGCGCTGGCCGGAGCGCTATTTCTCGGCGCGGTGCCGTGTGCAACCGAATTCCGCCACAACCTGCTGCGCGTGCTGGGCGTCATCCTCGGCGTCGGCGTCGCGGTATTGCTCGTCGAAGGCCTGCCCGCGCTGATCTAGCGGCGCACCACCCGTGCGTGACGTGCATCGCTGCATTGCAGCGATGCGACGTGCTGCGCGCAAGCCATTGATACGGCACGCGATGTTTCGCATGCCGTATCGACTGCCGGTCAGATCGCCTGATCGGTGGACGGCTTTTCCCACAGATTGATGCCACCTTCCGTTGCGTAACGATCGATCTCCGCGAGCTCCTCCGCCGAGAATTCGAGATTCTTCAGCGCGCCGACGTTTTCACGCACCTGCTCCGCACGGCTCGCGCCGATCAGCGCGGACGTTACGCGGCCGTTGCGCAATACCCATGCGAGCGCCATCTGCGCGAGGCTCTGCCCGCGCCGCTCAGCGATCGCGTTGAGCTTGCGCACTTGTTCGAGGTTGTCCGCGCTCAGGTGATCCTGCTTCAGCGACCCGCCGCCCGGCTTGTTCACGCGCGCGTCGGCCGGCACGCCGTTCAGGTACTTCGACGTGAGCAGCCCCTGTGCGAGCGGCGTGAACGCAATGCTGCCCGTGCCGATCTCGTCGAGCGTGCCGAGCAGTTCGGTTTCGACCCAGCGGTTCAGCAGGTTGTACGACGGCTGGTGGATCAGCAGCGGCACCTTGTACTGCGCGAGCAGCTCGGCCATCTCGCGCGTCTTCGCCGCCGAATACGACGAAATGCCGATGTAGAGCGCCTTGCCCTGCTGCACGGCCGACGCGAGCGCGCCCGCCGTTTCCTCGAGCGGCGTGTGCGCGTCGAAGCGGTGCGAGTAGAAGATGTCGACGTAGTCGAGCCCCATCCGCTGCAGGCTCTGGTCGAGGCTCGCGAGCACGTACTTGCGCGACCCGCCGCCGCTGCCGTACGGCCCCGGCCACATGTCCCAGCCGGCCTTCGTCGAGATCAGCAGCTCGTCGCGATACGGCCGGAAATCCTCCTTCAGCAGCCGGCCGAAGTTGGTTTCGGCGCTGCCGTACGGCGGCCCGTAGTTGTTCGCGAGATCGAAGTGGTTGATGCCGAGGTCGAACGCGGTGCGCAGGATGTCGCGCTGCGTCGAGATCGGCGTCGAGTCGCCGAAGTTGTGCCACAGGCCGAGCGACAACGCGGGCAGTTTGAGCCCGGATTTGCCGCAGGTGCGGTATTGCATGTCGGCATAACGTTCGGAAGCTGCTTCGTAGGCCATGAGTCGGTTCCGTCAGGACATCGGGAAAAGGGACGCGCGCCGGCCGCGCACACGGCGCGGCGGCGGCGAAGGAGTCATACGACGACTATGGTATCGAAAGCGGCCGGAACGCGCTTGGCGGCACGGCAATGGACGCGGCCGCGGACGTCGCCTACACTGCGGCGTCTCGAATCACCGTTTCAGCGAGGTTGGTATGTCCCGGGTCATCTCGGTTGCACTGCTCGTCGGCGGCGTCGTGCTGCTGTATTTCGGCGGCCAGTCGTTCCATTCGATCAACGACAACATGTCGCGCTTCTTCACCGGCTCGCCCGCGACGAAGACGATCCTGCTGATCGCAGGCGGCGCCGTCGCATCGTTCATCGGCCTGATCGGCCTCGCGATGCCGGGCGGCAAGCGCTGAGCGCGCCGCCGCGCGACATACGAACGGCCCGCGTCGCACGGCTCGGGCCGCGTCAAACGAAACGGGCGGCCAGGCCGCCCGTTGCTTCAAACGCCCGCGATGCGCCGCATCGCGTGACCGCCGCGGTGTCGCCGCCCGTCCGATCCGAACCTAGAACTGCACTTCCGGCTTCGACGCCGAGCGCGTGCCGGGCACCGGCCGGTTGCTCGCGCCGTGGTACGTGTACACGAGCGAGAACTTCACCTGGTCGGAACGGTTCTGCCCGGCCGAATGCAGCGTGTTGCTGTGGAAGAACACGACGTCGCCCGTCTGCAGCGACGGGCACGTGGCCGCATCGATCATCTCCCGGTTCGCCGGCAGGTCGCTGCGGAAGAACTTCGCATTGTCGAACGCTTCAGGCCCGAATTCGGCCGTATGCGACCCCGGCACGAGCCACAGTGCGCCGTTCTCGTTCGTTTCCGGCCCGAGCGCGAGCCACACCGACACCATGTCCGGGCGCTCGAACGACCAGTAGCGGAAATCGCGATGCCAGCCGGTCAGGCTGCCGTACGCGGGGTGCTTCGTCATCATGCAGTTGTGATGCGCGCGCGACAGCACGGGTTCTTCGCCGAAATACGCGCGCATCCACGCACCGATCTCAGGTGCGATCGCGCGCTCGGCGAACGCCGGATCGCGCGAGTAAGCGTCGAGCAGCCGCCGCACCGTATGGCCGCCCGGCGCATGCTTGGACTCGGGCGCGCCCGGGTAACGCAGGTCCGCCTCGAACTCGATCGGTTCGGCCGCCTCCCGCAACTGGCGCTCCGCGATCTGCCTGAGCGCCGCGCACTGCTCCGCGCCGACGAGGTCACGCGCGACGACGAAGCCGCGCTCGCGCAATTCCGCGACTTGCGCGCGGATCGATTCCGACTGCAATGGAGACGACATGGGATGCCAGACGCTTATTGTGTGAATGTGACGATTGTAAATCGGCGCCGGATGCCGCGAACAGCGCCATTGTCGTGCGCAGGGGCATGCCAATCGCGGATTTGATCAGGCTCAAGGGAACTGTGCGGCGCAGCGCTGGCCTCACCGACAGGCGGTATGCGGCACACGCCTTGTGGCACAAGGGTTTATCGCGACTTTTGCCCGTCATGAATCCCCTGTAGCCTGTCGCGGCCTGTCAATTCTGGCGGGCGCGGCGCGCAGCGAGTTTCGATAAGATCCGTTGCGCAATCCGAGGCCGTTCATACCAGTGCGCTCTCAAGGGCGCCATCCATACAAGCGAAGCATCGTTCACATGCCATTCCGTCTGACTTCCCGTCTCAGCCGCGCCGCAAAGCGCGTCGTGCCGCCCGCTCCTGCCCGCTCGCTGCGCCATCACCGCGCACGCACGCAGGCGCTGGCCGGACATACGCCCGCACATAGCCGGCTGGACGGCATCCGTGCGTGGTTCCACGCATTTTTCTCGATGATGAGCGCGCAGGCGTTCTCGCGCCGCGCTGGCCTGCGCTCGCTGCTGCAGAAGCCGTCGTCGCTGCGCGCGCTCGCGCTACGCCGCACGCTCGGGCCGCAGCGGCGCGTCAACCGTCCGCGCCGCCTCGCGGCCAGCAACGGCTGGTTCGGGTTCGGTGCGCGCTGAGCGTATGCCGGCGGGCACCGCGCGCGACGATCGCCGTCGCGCTGTTGCCCGCGCTGTTGCCTGATTGCTCCGGCGATCGG
The DNA here is from genome assembly GCF_017104975.1 of Burkholderia sp. Ac-20344. NCBI lineage: Bacteria > Pseudomonadati > Pseudomonadota > Betaproteobacteria > Burkholderiales > Burkholderiaceae > Burkholderia > Burkholderia sp. Ac-20344. Next base: position 29,647 of record NZ_JAAGPP010000078.1, on the reverse strand, counting down.
AACCCATAAAAAAACCCCGGCTAGCCGGGGTTTTTCATGTCGGGCGAACGACGCTTACGCGACGCGTGCCGTCGGCTCGACGCCGGCCGCTTCGGCCAGGGCGAGCGCCTTGTCGGTCGCTTCCCACGAGAATTCCGGCTCTTCGCGGCCGAAGTGGCCGTAAGCAGCGGTCTTCTCGTAGATCGGGCGCAGCAGGTCGAGCATCTTGATGATGCCCTTCGGACGCAGGTCGAAATGCTCGCGCACGAGCTTCGTGATCACCGCATCCGACACGCGGCCCGTGCCGAACGTGTTGACCATCACCGAGGTCGGCTCGGCCACGCCGATCGCGTACGACACCTGGATCAGCGCGCGCGACGCGAGGCCGGCGGCGACGATGTTCTTCGCGACGTAGCGGCCTGCGTACGCAGCCGAACGGTCGACCTTCGACGGATCCTTGCCCGAGAACGCGCCGCCGCCGTGCGGTGCGGCACCGCCGTAGGTATCGACGATGATCTTGCGGCCGGTCAGGCCGCAGTCGCCCTGCGGGCCGCCGATCACGAACCGGCCGGTCGGGTTCACCAGGAACTTGATGTCGCCCTTGATCAGGTCGGCCGGCAGCGTCGGCTTGATGATTTCCTCGATCACGGCTTCGCGCAGCGCGGGCAGTTCGATGTCCGGTGCGTGCTGCGTCGACAGCACGACGGTGTCGATCGAATGCGGCTTGCCGTCGACGTAGCGGACCGTCACCTGCGACTTCGCGTCCGGGCGCAGCCATTGCAGGCGGCCATCGCGGCGCAGGCTGGCCTGGCGCTCGACGAGGCGGTGCGACAGGTAGATCGGCAGCGGCATCAGTTCCGGCGTTTCATCGCACGCGTAACCGAACATCAGACCCTGGTCGCCCGCGCCTTGATCGAGGTTGTCGTCGTGGGCGCGATCGACGCCCTGGGCGATGTCCGGCGACTGCTTGTCGTATGCGACGAGCACCGCGCAACCCTTGTAGTCGATGCCGTAGTCGGTGTTGTCGTAGCCGATGCGCTTGATCGTGTCGCGCGCGATCTGGATGTAGTCGATGTTGGCCGTCGTGGTGATTTCACCGGCCAGAACGACGAGACCCGTGTTGCACAGCGTTTCCGCCGCAACACGGGAATACTTGTCCTGCTCGAGGATGGCGTCGAGGATCGCGTCCGAGATTTGGTCCGCGACTTTGTCCGGATGGCCTTCGGAGACGGATTCGGACGTGAAGAGATAATCGTTTGCCACTTTTTCAGGCTCCTGTGTGGTTACGGTTGGTTTCACGTAGCCAGCTTCGTTGGGCCTGAAGCGGCGACGCTTTAGCGGATTACCAGGACCGGGCAGCGCGTGTGACGCTAACCGGCTTCGCCCCGCAAGTTGTCAGTTAACTCGGCGAAGCCCGTATTATAGCGGCTTTCCTGAATTGTCACAGAGCGCCGCCCGTGCTGCATCTTCCGCTGTCTCACCACCCTGTTCGCAATGCGCCGGCCAGCCGGTTCCACGGAGGTTTCGCATGCTAGGCCGTCTAGCCACGCACCTCGCCATTGGCTTGCTGAAACTGCTCGCCCTGCTGCCGTACGGCCTGACCGCACGGTTCGGCGATGGTCTCGGCTGGCTGCTCTACAAGATCCCCAGCCGGCGAAAGCGCATCGTACACACCAATCTGAAACTCTGCTTCCCGGATTGGAGCGGCGAGCGGCGCGAGGAAGTCGCCGGGCAGCATTTCCGCCATGCGATCCGCAGCTACGTCGAGCGCAGCGTGCAGTGGTTCGGCTCGGAGAAAAAGCTCGCGAAGCTGATCCAGGTCGACAGCGCGGTCGACCTGGACGATCCGGACCTGCCGCCGACGCTGTTCCTCGGCCTGCATTTCGTCGGCATCGAGGCCGGCTCGATCTGGCTGAATCGTTCGTTGCACCGCCGCTGCGGGTCGCTCTACCAGCCGTTCTCGAATGCGGTGCTCGAGGAAGAGGCGAAGAAGGCGCGCGGGCGTTTCGACGCCGAGATGGTCGGCCGCGCGGACAGCGCGCGCGTCGTGCTGCGCTGGCTGCGCGACCGCAAGCCGGTGATGCTCGGCGCCGACATGGACTACGGGCTGCGCAATTCGACGTTCGTCCCGTTCTTCGGCGTGCCCGCCTGCACGCTGACGGCGGTCGGCCGGCTTGCGAAGACGGGCCGCGCGCAGGTCGTGCCGTTCATCGGCGAGGTGCTGCCGAACTACAAGGGCTACCGTCTGAAGGTATTCAAGCCGTGGGATCACTACCCGACCGGCGACGACGATCTCGACGCGCGGCGGATGAACGAATTCCTCGAGGAACAGATCCCGCTGTTGCCCGAGCAATACTATTGGGTTCACAAGCGCTTCAAGACACGCCCGGCCGGCGAGCCGAGCCTGTACTGACCCTTTCGGGCGACACCTGCGGGGCGCACTTTCAAGTGCGCGCCTGCACGCTCTCCACCTTCGGCACGCCCGCCGGAGATCGTTGGCCGCCTAGCGCACGAGCCACCGCTCCGCACTGCCGCCCCCCGCACCACCAGTCGACCGGCCGGTGAACGCTACGCCGCCCCCGCCCCCGCCCGCGCAGGACGCCCCTGTCGGCTGCATGTATCATTTGCGGTTGAGATCAGCACGACGAACGAGGCCGCCCGGCATGGCGCGGCGTCGCGCGAGCCGCGCTGACCGCCTTGTTCGCCATGGAAATCCGGACCCAGTGAAACTCTCGTTCACCAAGATGCACGGCGCGGGCAACGACTTCGTCGTGCTCGACGGCTATTCGCGCGCGTTGCCGCCGCTCACCGAAGCGCAGGTGCGTGCGCTCGCCAACCGCCACTTCGGCATCGGCGCCGACCAGTTGCTGCTCGTCGAGAAACCGACCGTCGACGGCGTGGATTTCAAGTACCGGATCTTCAATTGCGACGGCGGCGAAGTCGAACACTGCGGCAACGGCGCGCGCTGCTTCGTGAAGTTCGTCAGCGACCGCGGCCTGACCGACAAGCGCAGCGTGCGCGTGCAGGTGATGAAGGGCCTGATCACGCTGACGATGCAGGACAACGGCGAAGTCGTCGTCGACATGGGCGCGCCCGTGTTCGCGCCGGCGCAGGTGCCGTTCGACGCAGCCGGCCTCGACGGCCGCACCGAGGGCCGCGACACGCTGTGGCCGCTCGACGTCGGCGGCGCGACGCGCTGGATCTCGACGGTGTCGATGGGCAATCCGCACGCGGTGCAGATCGTCGACGACGCCGAAGCCTATCCGGTGCTCGAGGAAGGCCCGCTGATCGAGCATCACGCGCGCTTCCCGGAGCGCGTGAACGCCGGCTTCATGCAGATCGTGTCGCGCAGCGAAGTGCAGCTGCGCGTGTACGAACGCGCGGCGGGCGAGACGCTCGCGTGCGGCACCGGCGCGTGCGCGGCGGTGGCGGCCGGCATCCGGCGCGGCCTGCTCGATTCGCCGGTGACCGTGCACACGCACGGCGGCACGCTGACGATCAACTGGGACGGCGCGCGCGACGAAGCCGCCGCGCTGATGATGGCCGGGCCCGCCACGACCGTGTTCGAAGGCGAGATCGACCTGCCTGCCTGACCCTGCAACGTCCTTGATAACTGAACGCTCCAGCCACATGAACGATCGCGAAGTCGCCGACTACCTGCTCGCCAATCCTGAATTCTTCGCGCAGCACGCCGAACTGCTCGCGACGATCCGTCTCGCGAACCCGCACGGCAAGGCCGCGATCTCGCTGCAGGAGCGGCAGATGGAGATGCTGCGCGACAAGAACAAGCATCTCGAGCGCCGGCTCGCCGAGCTCGTGCGCTACGGCCACGAGAACGACAGCCTGTCCGCGAAGTTCAGCCGCTGGACCGCGCGCGTGATCGCGGAACGCGATCCGTACGCGCTGCCGCGCACGATCGCCGACGGCATCGCCGAAGTATTCGACGTGCCGCAGACGGCGCTGCGCGTGTGGGACGTCGCCGACACCTACTCGCAGGCCGATTTCGCGCGCCAGGTCGGCGAGGAAGTGCGCCTGTTCACGAACGGCCTGTCGACGCCGTACTGCGGTGCGAACACGGGCTTCGAAGCCGCGCAGTGGCTCGCGCCCGTGGTCGCCGCGTCGGCCGCGAATGCGGCGGAAGGCACGGAAGCCGCGCCGCCGGCCGGCGACGGCTCGGCCACATCGGTCGCGTTGCTCGCGCTGCGCGCGCCGCTCGCAGGCGCCGATGTGCCCGCGTTCGGCCTGCTCGTGCTGGGTTCGCCCGACCCGCGCCGCTTCCACGACGGGATGGCCACCGACTTCCTCGCGCAGATCGCGACGCTCGCGAGCGCCGCGCTCACGCGCCTGCTGCCGCACTGATCCTTCCGCACGCGATGACAGACGATCCGGTTGCCGCCTACCTGTCGAACCTGAAGCACGTCAGGCAGCTGTCGGAACACACGCTGCGCGGATACACGCACGAACTCGACGAGCTGAAGAAGCTCGCGGGCGGCCGGCCGCTCGAAGCGCTGACGGCCGCCGACATGCGTGGCGCGGTCGCGCGCGCGCATTCGGGCGGGCTGTCCGCCCGGTCGATCTCGCACCGGCTGTCTGCGTGGCGCGCGTTCTACCGCTGGCTCGCCCAGCGCATCGAGATGCCCGCGAACCCGGTCGCCGCGGTGCGCGCGCCGAAACGCGCGAAGACCTTGCCGAAGGCGCTGTCGGTCGACGATGCATCGGCATTGATGGACGCGCCGCTCGCCGGCACGACCGAAGGCATCCGCGATCACGCGATCCTCGAGCTGTTCTATTCGTCGGGGCTGCGCCTCGCCGAGCTGATCGGGCTCGACGTCATGTACACGCAGGCCGACGGCTACCGGTCGGCCGGCTGGCTCGACCTCGCCGAAGCCGAAGTCACCGTGCGCGGCAAGGGCAACAAGGAACGCAAGGTGCCGGTCGGCCGCAAGGCGATCGATGCGCTGAACGCGTGGCTCGCGGTGCGCGGCGAATTCGTGAAGCACGATCCGCATCCGCTGTTCGTGTCCGTGCGCGGCAACCGGATGTCGCCGGGTGTCGTGCGCGAGCGCGTGAAGCGCGCGGCGCTCACCGCGGGCATTCCCGCCAACGTCCATCCGCACGTGCTGCGCCACTCGTTCGCGACGCACGTGCTGCAATCGAGCGGCGACCTGCGCGCGGTGCAGGAACTGCTCGGCCACGCGAGCGTCTCCGCGACGCAGGTCTATACGTCGCTCGACTTCCAGCATCTCGCGAAGATTTACGACAGCGCGCATCCGCGCGCGAAGAAGCGCGACTGACGCGCGTCCCGTGTTACCCGCCGCGCGCGGCGACCGGCCACGGTCGGCTTCGCGCACGGCCCATTTCGATCTCATCATGCAAACCGTCACCCTCAAGCCGTCCAAGGAAAAATCGCTGCTGCGCCGCCATCCGTGGATCTACGCCAATGCGATCGACCGCGTCGACGGCAAGCCCGCGCCCGGCGCGACCGTGATCGTGCGTGCGCACGACGGCCGCTTCCTTGCGCGCGGCGCGTACAGCCCGCAATCGCAGATCCGCGTGCGCGTGTGGAGCTTCGACGAGAACGAGCCGATCGACCATGCATTCTTCAAGCGCCGTGTGCAGCGCGCGGTCGCGCACCGCACGACGATGGTGTCGGGCACGGGCGCGGTGCGGCTCGTGTTCGGCGAAGCCGACGGGCTGCCGGGGCTGATCGTCGACTACTACGTCGCGGACACCGCCGAAGCCGGCGCGGCGCCGCGCGGCCAGCTCGTCTGCCAGTTCATGGCCGCCGGTGTCGAGGCGTGGAAGGACGCGATCGTGAAGGCGCTCGTCGGCGCGACGGACTGCCCGAACGTCTACGAGCGCTCGGACGTGTCGATCCGCGACAAGGAAGGGCTCGAACAGACCACCGGCGTGCTGGCCGGCGATGCACCGCCCGCGACGCTGATCTCGAACGAAAACGGCGTGCGCTATCACGTCGACGTGCCGAACGGCCACAAGACGGGCTTCTACGTCGACCAGCGCGACAACCGCGCACTGGTCGCGCAGTACGCGGCCGATCGCGACGTGCTGAACTGTTTCTGCTACACGGGCGGCTTTTCGCTCGCCGCGCTCAAGGGCGGCGCGAAGCGTGTCGTGTCGATCGACTCGTCGGGCGATGCGCTCGCACTTGCGCAGCAGAACGTCGTCGCCAACGGCTTCGACGCCGAACGCGCGACCTGGCTCGACGCCGACGCATTCAAGACGCTGCGCCGCCTCGTCGACGAAGGCGAGCGTTTCGACCTGATCGTGCTCGATCCGCCGAAGTTCGCGCCGACCCGCGACAGCGTCGATCGCGCGGCGCGCGCGTACAAGGACATCAACCTGAGCGGCTTCAAGCTGCTGCGCCCGGGCGGCCTGCTGTTCACGTACTCGTGCTCGGGCGCGATCGACATGGACCTGTTCCAGAAGATCGTCGCGGGCGCGGCCGCCGATGCGAAGGTCGACGCGCGCATCCTGAAGCGGCTCGGCGCGGGCGTCGATCACCCGCTGCTCGCCGCGTTCCCGGAAGGCGAATATCTGAAGGGCCTGCTGTTGCAAATCGTCTGATCGCCCCGATCTACGCGCGTAACCGTCCGCCGGCCGCGGCCTTGGCACCCGGCGGATTCGCACTCCCGCCTGTCGTCCGGACGACGGGCGAGGGCTTGACAGGTATGTTTCAATGGATGGTTGTGCGCCCCGGCTGGCAACGCCCCGGGGCGCGACGCACATCCTGGTTTTGACCCCGATTCACGAACCACAGGCGATTGACATGGCCACTCCCGTCACCATCCTCACCGGCTTCCTCGGCAGCGGCAAGACGACGCTGCTCAAGCGCATCCTGAACGAACAGCACGGCATGAAGATCGCCGTGATCGAGAACGAGTTCGGCGAAGAGAACATCGACAACGAAATCCTCATCCAGGATTCGAACGAGCAGATCATCCAGATGAGCAACGGCTGCATCTGCTGCACGATCCGCGGCGACCTCGCGCGCACGCTCGGCGATCTCGCCGCGAAGAAGCGCGAAGGCAAGCTCGACTTCGACCGCATCGTGATCGAAACCACCGGCCTCGCGAACCCGGGCCCGGTCGCGCAAACCTTCTTCATCGACAGCGAGATCGCCGACGACTTCCTGCTCGACGCGGTCATCACGCTGGTCGACGCGAAGCACGCGGACGCGCAGCTCGACGAGCACGAAGTCGTGCAGCGCCAGGTCGGTTTCGCCGATCGCCTGTTCATCACGAAGTCGGATCTGGTCGACGACCAGACGGTGGCCGACCTGAAGCACCGCCTGATGCACATGAACCCGAAGGCCGCGATCAAGGTCGTGAATTTCGGCGAAGCCGACATCAAGGAAATCTTCGACCTGCGCGGCTTCAACCTGAACGCGAAGCTCGAGATCGACCCCGACTTCCTCGCCGAAGACGATCACGCGCATCACCACCACGATCACGACCATGATCACGATCACGATCACGCCAGTTGCGACCACGATCACGGTCAATGCGCGCACGATCACGACCACGGCCACCACCATCATCACCATGCGCACCACGACGACAAGATCAAGTCGTTCGTGTACCGCAACGACCGCCCGTTCGACCCGAACAAGCTGGAGGACTTCCTCGGCGGCATCCTGCAGATCTACGGCGAGCGGATGCTGCGCTACAAGGGCGTGCTGTACATGAAGGGCGTCGACCGCAAGGTCGTGTTCCAGGGCGTGCACCAGATGATGGGCAGCGACCTCGCCTCGAAGTGGCTGCCGGTCGAGAAGAAGACGAACAAGATGGTGTTCATCGGCGTCGATCTGCCGCAGGACCTGATCACCGACGGCCTCGACGCCTGCCTCGCCTGACGCGCGCGGGCAACCGCCGCACACGCCGCCGCGCGGCCGCCCCCCAGGCGGCTGCGGCCGCCGCGGAGCGCCCTTTTCGGGCAGGGTTTCGCCGTCATCGCTTTTTCGCGATTTGCGCGTTATATTTTCTAGATATTGGCGCAGCCGACGGGGATCGACCCGATACGGCGCCCGCTTGCGATTCAGTTACAATACGTGCCCGCTGGAGTACGGCAACAAACAGGCCCGGTTCTTGCTGAACCAGTTTTCCGGGCATCGCAACCGCGCCGGATCGCCCATCCGCCTCCCGGCCGCGGCCGATGCGATGTGCCGCGCAGCACACCGGTTCGCAGCGCGCGCAACTTCGCGCCAGGCCTATCCTGGTATTTGAGAACCGGTTTTCCAGAGGCTTTCGGCCCCGCGGCGGCAAATCGCAAATGATTGCAAGCGCGGTTGCGGGTAATCCCAAAGTGCAGGCAATATCTCTCGATTTGCCGCACATTGAAGAAGCAAGCAGATGACGAAGAAACTCTTGACCGAAGCCGAAATCCTGAAGATGAGCGACAAGGATTACATGAATGAGGATCAGCTCGCCTTCTTCAAAAATCGGCTCGAACAGTTGCAGGCGGACATCCTCAAGAATGCAGGCCAGACGACCGAGAACCTGCGCGAGACGGTGATCGTGCCCGATCCCGCCGATCGCGCGACGATCGAGGAAGAGCACGCGCTCGAGCTGCGTACGCGCGATCGCGAACGCAAGCTCCTCAAGAAGGTTCAGCAGTCGCTCGCCCGCATCGATTCCGGCGATTACGGCTGGTGTGAGGAAACCGGCGAGCCGATCGGCATTCCGCGCCTGCTCGCGCGTCCGACCGCCACGCTGTCGCTCGAGGCGCAGGAGCGCCGCGAGCTGCGCCAGAAGCTGTTCGGCGACTGATCGAGCGGCGTTCCGCTCAGACACGCTGCTTCCCGAAAGCGCGCGGCCTGCCGCGCGCTTTTTGTTTTCCCGGCGCCGCCTCCCGCACCGGCGCCCGGCCGCCGATTCGCCGCCCCGCCTCTTGATATCCCGTCGCCCGCCCTAAAATGAAACGGACGCGCGCCGGGCCGCTTCCCGGCGCACTGCGAGATTTACGCGGCGGCGCCCCGCGCCCCCGCCTTCCCCCGTTTTTCTCAAGGAACGCAGATGGAGCAATTTCACGGCACGACCATCGTTTCGGTCCGGCGCGGCGACAAGGTCGCGCTCGGCGGCGACGGCCAGGTAACCCTCGGCAACATCGTCATGAAGGGTGGCGCGCGGAAAGTGCGGCGGATCTACAACAACCAGGTGCTGGTCGGATTCGCGGGCGGCACCGCCGATGCGTTCTCGCTGCTCGACCGCTTCGAGGCGAAGCTCGAGAAGCACCAGGGCAACCTGACCCGTGCGGCCGTCGAGCTCGCGAAGGACTGGCGCACCGACCGGATGCTGCGCCGCCTCGAGGCGATGCTGATCACGGCCGATGCCACCACCACGCTCGTCATCACCGGCAACGGCGACGTGCTCGACCCCGAAGGCGGCATCTGCGCGATCGGCTCGGGCGGTGCGTATGCGCAGGCCGCGGCCCGCGCGCTCGCGGAGAACACCGAGCTGTCGCCGCGCGAGATCGTCGAGAAGTCGCTCGAAATCGCCGGCGACATGTGCATCTACACGAACCACAACCGCATCATCGAAACGATCGAGTAAGGACAGCCCCATGAGCACCATGACCCCTGCCGAGATCGTCTCGGAACTCGACAAGCACATCATCGGCCAGGCAAAGGCAAAGAAGGCCGTCGCGGTCGCGCTGCGCAACCGCTGGCGCCGCCAGCAGGTCGCCGACCCGCTGCGCCAGGAAATCACGCCGAAGAACATCCTGATGATCGGGCCGACGGGTGTCGGCAAGACCGAAATCGCGCGCCGCCTCGCGAAGCTCGCCGACGCACCGTTCATCAAGATCGAAGCGACCAAGTTCACCGAAGTCGGCTACGTCGGCCGCGACGTCGACAGCATCGTGCGCGACCTGATCGAGATCTCGGTCAAGCAGACGCGCGAAACCGAGATGCGCAAGGTGCGCAGCAAGGCGACCGACCAGGCGGAAGACCGCATCCTCGACATCCTGCTGCCGCAACCGCGCGCAGTGGGCTTCGGCGGCAACGCCGAACACGCGAACGACGACAACAACGCGACGCGCCAGACGTTCCGCAAGCGCCTGCGCGAAGGCCAGCTCGACGACAAGGAAGTCGAGCTCGACCTCGAGCAGCCGTCGGCCGGCATGGACATCATGGCGCCGCCGGGGATGGAAGAGATGACCGAGCAGATCCGCTCGATGTTCTCGAACCTCGGCAGCGGCAAGAAGCAGCGCCGCAAGGTGAAGATCAAGGAAGCGCTGAAGCTGCTGACCGACGAGGAAGCGGCGAAGATGCTCAACGAAGAGGAAGTGAAGACGAAGGCCGTGCAGAATGTCGAGCAGAACGGCATCGTGTTCCTCGACGAGATCGACAAGATCACGTCGCGCAACAACGAAGGCAGCGGCGGCGAAGTGTCGCGCCAGGGCGTGCAGCGCGACCTGCTGCCGCTCGTCGAAGGCACGACGGTCAACACGAAGTACGGGATGGTGAAGACCGATCACATCCTGTTCATCGCGAGCGGCGCGTTCCACCTCGCGAAGCCGAGCGACCTGATTCCCGAACTGCAGGGCCGCTTCCCGATCCGCGTCGAGCTCGACTCGCTGTCGGTGAACGATTTCGAAGCGATCCTCGTCGCGACCGACGCAAGCCTCGTCAAGCAGTACCAGGCGCTGCTCGCGACCGAAGACGTGCAGCTCGAATTCGCCGACGACGGCATCCGCCGCCTCGCGGAAATCGCCTATGCGGTTAACGAGAAGACCGAGAACATCGGTGCGCGCCGGCTGTACACGGTGATCGAGAGGCTGCTCGAAGAAGTGTCGTTCTCGGCCGGCAACCATGCCGGCGAGCGCGTGACGATCGACGCGAAGTATGTCGACCGCGCACTCGGCGAAGTGTCGCAGGACGAAGACCTGTCGCGCTACGTGCTGTAACGCGCGCGGCGGCGAATGCGAAACGGGCGGCCTGGCGGGCCGCCCGTTTTCGTTGGTACGTTGGCCGACCGACAGCCATGCGCCGCCTGTCCGCCTGCGCGATCGCGCGTCGCATCCCGCGGCACGCGTCGTACGGAATCGCCCCCGCCGTGACGACCACGGCGCGCGGCGCGCCGCTTACTGCCGCACCGGCTTCTTCGCGAGCTTGCGCTGCAGCGTGCGGCGATGCATGTTCAGCGCGCGCGCGGTCGCCGAAATATTGTTGTTGTTCTCGGCCAGCACGCGCTGGATGTGCTCCCATTCGAGCCGGTCGACCGACAGCACGACCGGATTCTCGAGCGCCTCGTCGGCCTGCACCTCGGTCGCGTTGGTCTGCAGCGCGGCCAGGATCGACTCGACGTTCGCGGGCTTCGCGAGATAGTTGTCGGCGCCTTCCTTCACCGCCTGCACGGCGGTCGCGATGCTCGCGTAGCCGGTCAGCACCAGGATCCGCGCATCGGGCTGCAGGTCGCACAGCGGCGCGATCAGGCTCAGGCCCGAATCCTCGCCGAGATGCAGGTCGACGGTGATGAACTGGAACTTGCTGCCCGCGGCGAGCCGCAGCGCCGCCTCCTTGTCGTGCGCCTGCTGGACCGCGTAACCGCGGCGCTCGAGGCCGCGCGCGAGCGTGCCCGCGAACACCTCGTTGTCGTCGATCACCAGGAAATTGTTCTCGCTCATGTGGTTTCTCCGTCTACGTGTTGGTTGAGGCGGCCGACGCCGCGACGCGCACGACCGGCAGCCGCAGCACCGCCCGCGTGCCACGCGCGGCGGTCGTGCCGGCCGGGCGGGCGTCCGGCGAGCCGGTTGTCCGTTCGGCCTGGCGCTGGCCCGCGCGCTGTGCCGAGCCTGCCGCGGCGTGACCATTCGCCGCACTGCCCGCCCGCCCGTTGCCGCCCGCCGCGCGCGGCACGACATCGGACAGTTCGATCTCGCCGCCGAGCCGCGCGGCCGCGCTGAACGCGAGATACAGGCCGACCCCGTGCCCGCCCTGCGTGCTGTCGACCGGCATCGCGCCGAGCGATTCACGCAGCGAGGCCGGAATGCCGGGCCCGTCGTCGCATACCTCGAATTCGATCTCGTCGGCCGTGCCGCCATGCGCGACCTTCGCGGCCAGCGTCACGCGCTGCGGGCTCGCGCGCGCGGCGTTGTCGAGCAGGATCGTCAGGATCTGGCCGGCCGCGACCGTGTCGTCGAGCGCGACGCCCGCCGGACGCGCACCGAGCAGTTCGAACTGCACGTGCGGATGCCGCAGGCGCCAGTGCTCGACGAACGTATCGAGCCAGTCGTCCACCGGCTGGCGGCTCGCGGGCGCGCTCGCACGGCTGCGCAGGCGCGCGAGCGCCGACGTGCAGAGCGACATCTGTTCCTCGAGCACCTTCAGGTCGGCCTCGTAGCGGGCCAGCCCGGGATCGGCGCGCGCCGCGTCGCGCAGCTCTTCGGCAAGCATCGCGATCGTCGACAGCGGTGTGCCCATCTCGTGCGCGACGGTGGCGGCCTGCACGCCGAGCGCGACCGCCCGCTCGTCGCGCAGCAGGTGCGCCTGCGCTTCGCCGAGCGCCGCGTCGCGCTGGCGCAGCGCATTCGACATGCGCGCGACGAACCAGGCGATCAGCCCGACGCTGACCATGAAGTTCGCCCACATCCCGGTACGGTAGTAGTCGAACAGGTTCGCGGGATTGTCCATGTTGAGCGGCACCGAGTCGAAGCCGAGCGCCGCGTAGCACGCGACCGCGAACGCCGCGAGCCAGATCATCAGGTGCCACGGCAGCACGGCCGCCGCGATCGCGAGCGAAGGCAGGTACAGCGACACGAACGGATTGGTCGTGCCGCCCGACAGGAACAGCAGCGCGGACAGCGCACCGAGGTCGACCCACAGCTGGCCGAGCAGCTCGAAATTGGTCTCGGGCCGCGCGCGCAGCACGCGCACCCAGGTCAACGCGTTGAAAACAATTTCGAGCGCGATGACCATCAGCATCGCCGGCAACGGCAGATGCACGCCGAAATAGGTCTGCACGACGCCGATCGTCACGAGCTGGCCGATGATCGCGAGATTGCGGAGCCAGAACAGGTGACTGAGGTTGACGCGCCCGGTGGTGGTGATTCGTTGCATCCGAGCAGTTTACCCGTTTAGCGGGCGGCGCCTCTAGCGGGGCCGGATCGGCGTGCAGTAAACGAGGCGGACGCCCCACGTGTGCGGCCGGTGCCGTCAGCCGGCCGCACCGGCCATTCGTTGCGCGATCTCGTCGGCCAGGCACTCGGGGCACCGGCAGCGTGCGCCGGCCGCGGGCGGCGTGCCGCCGGGCAAGACCGGCATCGACGCGCACCAGCATTCGAACGGCTGCGTGCGGGCGCCGCAGTCGAAGCTGCGGCCGCAGTGCGGGCAACGCGCGCGGCGCGGGGCGGAACGGGCGTCGGCGGCGGAATCGGTCATGGCTAATGCGCGGAAGCGGGAGGGAAGCCGCCCTACGCGACAAGCATAGCGCGGCGAACGGATTTTGCACGTCGGCCGTTCGGCCGAGGGCCATCGCGAACGCTCGCGAACCAACCCGCCGCCGACGCCCGCGCACCGCTGCCCGTATCGAAGCCCACTTCGCGCCGCGCCATAGCCGGCGGGCCGCCGCGTGCGTTGCCGGGCCGCGCCACCGGTGTTCCGGCCCGCCCAAAAACCCGATGCTGCGCTGCGCCACTCCTGTACAATTCGCCGTGTTTCAACCGTTCCCAGCCAGAGCCGCCGCCATGTCCGAGCCCATCGACCTCTCGCAGATCGCCCCCACGCTGAAGGCAGAAATCCTCGCCGAGGCGCTGCCGTACATCCGCCGTTACCACGGCAAGACCGTGGTCATCAAATACGGCGGCAACGCGATGACGGAAGAGCGGCTCAAGCAAGGCTTCGCGCGCGACGTGATCCTGCTGAAACTGGTCGGCATCAATCCGGTGATCGTCCACGGCGGCGGTCCGCAGATCGATCACGCACTGAAGAAGATCGGCAAGGCCGGCACCTTCATCCAGGGCATGCGCGTCACCGACGAAGAGACGATGGAAGTCGTCGAATGGGTGCTCGGCGGCGAAGTGCAGCAGGACATCGTGATGCTGATCAACCACTTCGGCGGCCACGCGGTGGGCCTGACGGGCAAGGACGGCGGCCTGATCCACGCACGCAAGCTGCTGATGCCGGACCGCGACAACCCGGGCCAGTACATCGACATCGGCCAGGTCGGCGAAGTCGAGGCGATCAACCCGGCAGTCGTGAAGGCGCTGCAGGACGACGCGTTCATCCCGGTGATCTCGCCGATCGGTTTCGGCGAGGATGGCCTGTCGTACAACATCAACGCGGATCTGGTCGCGGGCAAGCTCGCCACGGTGCTCAACGCCGAGAAGCTGCTGATGATGACCAACATCCCCGGCGTGATGGACAAGGACGGCAACCTGCTGACCGATCTCTCCGCACGCGAGATCGACGCGCTGTTCGAAGACGGCACGATCTCGGGCGGCATGCTGCCGAAGATCTCGTCGGCGCTCGACGCCGCGAAGAGCGGCGTGAAGTCGGTGCACATCGTCGACGGCCGGATCGAGCACTCGGTGCTGCTGGAAATCCTGACCGAGCAGCCGTTCGGCACGATGATCCGCTCGCATTGAGCGCGCGCCGCCCGCCTGCCAGCCCCGACCTGCCGGCGTCGTTGCGACGCCGGCGCATTTCGCGCAGCCGGCCGCGTGCCGGCGCGCCCGTCTGGCTGTTCGATCTCGATAACACGCTGCACCACGCATCGCACGCGATCTTTCCCGAGATCAACCGTGCGATGACGCAATACATCATCGACGCGCTGCAGGTCGGGCACGCCGAAGCCGATCGCCTGCGCAACGGCTATACCGAGCGCTACGGCGCCGCGCTGCTCGGCCTCACGCGCCATCACCCGATCGATCCGCACGACTTCCTGCGCGTGGTCCACACGTTTTCCGACTTGCCTGCAATGGTGCGCGCAGAGCGTGGTCTCGCGCACATCATCGCCGCGCTGCCGGGCCGCAAGTTCGTGCTGACCAACGCGCCCGCGAACTACGCACGCGCGGTGCTGCGGGAGCTGCGCATCGAGCGGCTGTTCGAGCGCGTGATCGCGATCGAGCACATGCGTGATCGCCGCACGTGGCGCGCGAAGCCCGATCGTGCGATGCTGCGCAGGACTTTGCGCGCCGTGCATGCACGGCTCACGGATGCGATCCTCGTCGAAGACACCCGCAGCCACCTGAAGCACTACAAGCGCCTCGGCATCGGTACCGTATGGATCACCGGCCACCTGCCGGGCCATCTGCCGAACGTCGGCCGACCGCATTATGTCGACCAGCGCATTCGTTCGTTAAAATCGCTGCGACTGGGCACACGATCGGGGCGACAAAAATGCAGCCGACTTACCCGCAGGACCACGCCGTAAAGGAAGACCAGGCCACACCGTCCCGCCCGCGCCCGAAACCGGGCGAGCGGCGCGTGATGATCCTGCAGACCCTCGCCGCGATGCTCGAGGCGCCCAAGCCCGAGAAAATCACGACCGCCGCGCTCGCAGCCCGGCTCGACGTGTCGGAAGCCGCGCTCTACCGGCATTTCACCAGCAAGGCGAAGATGTACGAAGGGCTGATCGAGTTCATCGAGCAGGCGCTGTTCGGACTCGTCAACCAGATCGTCGCGAAGGAGCCGAACGGTGTGCTGCAGGCGCGCACGATCGCGCTGACGATGCTCAACTTCGCCGCGAAGAACCCCGGCATGACGCGCGTGCTGACCGGCGAGGCGCTGGTCGGCGAGGACGAGCGGCTCACCGAACGCGTGAACCAGCTGCTCGACCGGATCGAGGCGACCGTCAAGCAATGCCTTCGGGTCGCGCGCACGGAGGCGAATGCGCCGCAGGACGGCGCGACGCCGTTCGTGCTGCCTGCCGACTACGATCCCGCCGCGCGGGCGAGCCTGCTCGTCAGCTACGTGATCGGCCGCTGGCATCGGTTCGCGAAAGGCGGGTTCCAGAAGTCGCCGAGCGAGCAGGCCGATGCGCATTTGCGGCTGATTCTGCAGTAACGCATGAGACGGCGACGTGCGCGCCGTCGAGCGTCGCACTCGCGTGGCGACATCATCGATGCGCGAGCGCCGATTCCGCGCTCGCCGTGGCACACGGCATGACCTCACCCGTCCCGCACCTGCGGTGCTGACGGACTGATTCGATCCAGGGTTCGAATCCTTCGCACGCCCTTATCGATTCGTCATCCTCATCAAATACCCACCTGAACGGACGGGCCGTCGACGCGCGCTTCATCCGTCAAACGACCTCTCGATCCTTGCGGCGCTCCCGCAACGTCGACGTCTCGGCACGTGTGTGCAGCGTACGAGCCACGGGCCTCTGACGATTCTTAAAAGAAATTTAGTACTCGACCTACATGAAAGCCATTCAACTTAGACCTCGTCCCATTCTTTCGAATGACTTACTTCGGAACAATATCGCCTGTTTCCCGCAGTTGCTGCCGCCCCGCAGCAGCGATGCGCGACAGCGCGATGGAAACGTCCGTGCGTCGTCTTTCGACGCGAGGCCCTTACTAACAGGTACTTAAATGTCCAAAAAAGCACTTTCCATTCTGATGGCGACGGCAGGTCTCCTCGCCGCGGCCTCGTCGGCTCAGGCAGCTGACGGCACGATCACGATCACCGGCGAAATCACCGCCCAGACCTGCAACATCTCGGGCGACGGCGGCGGCAAGGACTTCACCGTCACGCTGCCCAACGTGTCGACCTCGGCACTCTCGGTGGCCGGCTCGACGGCCGGCCGCAAGCCGTTCCGCATCAACCTGTCGAACTGCTCGCCGAATTCGGGCAACGCATCGGTGTACTTCGAGCCGGGCACGACGGTCAACGCGCAAACGGGTCAGCTGTTCAACGCGACGGGTGACGCGAAGAACGTCGAGGTCGGCCTCCTGAACAAGGACGGTTCGAAGATCGAGCTGGGCAAGGCGCAAGCGCAGCAGAACTCGCAGACCGTGCCGATCGCAGCCGGCTCGGCTGAGCTCAACTACTACGCGCAATACGTCGCAACCGGCGGCGCGTCCACGGCCGGCACGGTCAACACGTCGGTCATGTATTCGGTCTCGTACCAGTAACGCGGTCTGCCGACCGGCGGCCCGGGCACACGATGCAGTGGTGCTGCACGGGCCGCGTCCGACCAACAGTGAACTGTCCATCTATAAGGAGAAATCGGCGATGGGAATGCCAATGAACTTGCGTTTGAGCGTGGGCGCAGCAATGCTGATCGCGTCGCTGTCCGGCCTGACCACCGCGGATGCAAGCGTCGTGATCGGCGGAACGCGTGTGATCTATCCGGAAAAGGAGCGCGAGGTCACGGTCAAGATGACCAACGAGGGCGACCGGCCTTCGCTCGTCCAGGCATGGGTCGACGACGGCCACGCGAACGCACTGCCCGACGACTCGAAGGTACCGTTTACGCTGACGCCGCCGTTGTTCCGTCTCGATCCGAAGAAAGGCCAGAGCCTGCGGCTGATCTATACGCAGGAACCGCTCGCGCAGGATAAGGAAACGCTGTACTGGCTCAACGTGCTTGACGTCCCACCTCAGGCGACCGGCGATTCGAATGATCCGAACATGCTGCAGCTCGCGTTCCGCACGCGCATCAAGCTGTTCTTCCGCCCGGCGGCACTACAAGGCGTCGCCGACGAATCCGCGGAAAAGGTCACCTGGAATTTCGCGCCGAAGTCCAGCGGCGGCTATGCGCTGCAAGCGACGAATCCGACGCCCTACCACGTGACATTCACCAAGCTGGTCGTCAAGTCCGGCGGCGCGACCTGGACCGACGACAAGGGCGGCATGGTCAAGCCGGGCGCCACCGAACAATTCGACGTCGGCAACGTGCCGTCACCGTCGAGCGCGCCGATCGAAGTCGACTATACGTTCCTCAACGATTACGGCGCCGCCATCGAAGGCCGTTACGCGCCGAAAAAGGCGCACTGACACAGCCCGACCGTTTCTGACTCAACCCGTCGTTGACCTGCGGTGCGGCCCTCGCACCGGCACAGGTAGACCGTCGCTCGCGTTATGACGATGCGGCATCAACATATTGAATTCATGCGAGCGAATCATCACATTCAACCACTGGAGTCCCCGCGTTTAGCCCTCAAGCCGGGCTATCTGCTCGTCATGGCGACGCTCGGCGGCTGGACGGCCGGTGCATTTGCCGCCGACGCGTCAACCACTCCGGCAGAGCACTTCGATGTCGCGCAGGTTCAGTTCAATGACACGTTGATGATGAAACCGCGCGGCCAGCGGCTCGACCTCGATCGCTTCGCGAAAGGCAACCCGGTTCCGGCCGGCGAGTACCTGGTCGACCTCTACGTGAACGAAACGTGGACCGGCCGCTCGACCGTACGCTTCGATGCACCGGCAGGCGCGGTCAGCGCGACGCCGTGCCTCGATCGCACGGTCGTGAGCCGGCTCGGCCTCGACAGCGAGACGCTGACCGATGCGGCGCGCGCCGAGCTGGCTCGCGTGCAGGCCGGCGAGTGCACGGACGTCGCCAGTCTGGTGGCCGGCGCTACGATTGAATTCGACCTGTCCGAGTTGCGGCTGAACGTGAGCATTCCGCAGGCATCGCTGCTGCGCAATCCACGCGGTTACGTGAGTCCGGAACTGTGGGACAGTGGCGTGCCGAGCATGACGCTCAAGTACGACGCAAACGTGTTCCGGAACATGTCGTCCGGCTATGACAGCACGCAGGCCTATCTCGGGTTGCACGGGGGCGCCAATCTCGGCAACTGGCATTTCCGCCACAACGGGTCCTACAGCGCGCAATCCCAAGGGCCGAGCCGCTACCGGAGCCTCAATACCTACCTGCAGCGCGACCTGCCCGCATGGCGCAGCCAGCTGAAGATCGGTGAGACCTATACCGACGGCACGCTGTTCGAGAGCGTCGGCATGCGCGGCGCCACGCTCGAATCGGACGACCGGATGCTGCCCGATTCGATGCGCGGCTATGCGCCGATGATCCGCGGCGTCGCCACGAGCAATGCGCACGTCGAAGTGTCGCAGAACGGCGCGCTGCTGTACGAAACCAACGTCGCGCCCGGCCCGTTCGAGATCAACGACCTGTACCCGACCGGTTACGGCGGCAACCTGCTCGTCACGGTCACCGAGGCCGACGGCAGGAAGCACAGCTTCACAGTGCCATATGCGGCGGTCGTGCAGTCGCTGCGCCCTGGCATCTCGCGTTTCGGTGTCGCAGTGGGCCAGTTGCGCGAGCCGCTGCTCGAGCGTCACCCGAATTTTGCGCAGGCCACCTATCAGCGCGGCATCAGCAACCTGCTGACCGGCTATGTCGGGGCCATCGTCGCGGAAAACTATCTGGCCGGGCTGGTCGGTGCCGCGTTCAACACGCCGGCCGGCGCTTTCGCGGTCGATGTCACGCAGGCGAGCGCCCGCATCCCGGGCGTGTCGGCCACGAGCGGCCAGAGCGTGCGCGTCAGCTACAGCAAGTCCGTCGAAGCGACGGGCACCAACGTCGCGGTCGCCGCGTACCGTTACTCATCGCGCGGATACTGGGGCATGCGCGATGCGATGCATGCCCGGGAACAAGCGGCGGCAGGCCGGGATCCGGGCGACGTGTACCGGCAGCGCAACCAGGTTCAACTGACGCTGAACCAGACGCTCGGCGAAGGGCGCGGCACGCTGTTCGCGATCGGCTCGTCGTCCAGCTACTGGAATCGGCAAGGCACGACCACGCAGTTCCAGGTCGGCTACAACAACAGCCTGCGGATCGCCGGCCTCAACGTGAGCTACAACCTGTCGGTGTCGAGGCAGCGTGACGGCTATTCGGGCAACCTGAACAATCAGGTCTATGCGAACGTGACCATCCCGCTCGGCCGGCGCTCGTACTCGCCGACGTTGAGCTCGAGTATCGCGCACGACAACCAGGGCGGCACCACCGGCCAGATGTCGCTGACCGGCACGCTCGGCGAATCCGGCGCGCTCACCTACGGCTTGAACACCACCACCGGCGGCGGCACGACGTCGGGCGGCGGCAACGTGCAGTATCGCAGCCCGTTCGCGACTTTCTCGGGCAGCGCGACCGGCGGCAGCGGCTACTCGAGCGTATCCGTCGGCGTATCGGGCGGCGTCGTCGGTCATGCGGGCGGTGTCACGCTGGCCAACGATCTCGGCGATACCGTCGCGATCATCGAGGCCAAGGACGCCGTCGGCGCCCGTATCACCAACGGCACGGACGTTCGGATCGGCCGGCGCGGCTATGCGGTGCTGCCGTATCTGACGCCGTACAAAATGAACTCAATCGAGCTCGACCCGAAGGGCATTCCGCTCGACGTGGAGATGCTGACGACGAGCCAGCAGGTCGCACCGCGCGCGAATTCGGTGGTGAAGCTCAAGTTCGGCACCATCAGCGGACGCGCGGTGCTGCTCGGGATTCATCAGCCGGACGGCACGCCCATTCCGTTTGGCAGCGCGGTGGTCGACGAGGAAGGCAATTCGATCGGCATGGCGGGCCAGGGCGGCACGGTATTCACGCGCGGCCTGAATGATTCGGGTGTGCTGACCGCGAAATGGGGCGACCGCGCCAATCAGGCCTGTTCGTTCTCCTACAGTTTGCCGACGGAGCGGAGCAAACATTCCGCATACGCGCGGATGGACGCGAAATGCGATTACTCGCTGATCAAGGCCCGGCCGTAAGCCGTTCCACATGCTGCCGACTCCTTCGAACACACAATTTTTTACGGTGAGGTTTCATGAAGTTCACCCCACGCAGATTCGTCATTCATCTTCTCAGGCTGCTCATCGTCTGGTTGATACCGGTGACATGCGGTTTCGGCACTGCGCATGCGCAAGCATGCAAGTTCGACAAGCCCAACCAGGTATCTAGCTGGTACTTCACCTTCGGTAATGGAGGGAAACTCGTCATTCCACCCAATTTGCCGAATGGCGCCGTACTTGGAACCGCCACTACGGAATTTGAGTACGTCTGTGACACCAATCCCCCCCTGCACGGCAAGCCCGGCGGATGGGAGATCCAGTACGGGGGTTGGTTCTGGCCGACCGAAATGCCGGGTGTCTTCAGCGTCGGCTATTTTGCCGGCTGGGAGCACTATCAATACATCGGCATTCGCACGACGAACCTGGATACGGGTGATGTCATGATGCTCCCCTCTGTTGCTCAGCCGTGGGGGACGCCACCGTTCGGTGAGACCGGGCCCGTCCGAGGCGTGGTGAGGGTCAAGAAAGAGCTGATCAAAGTGAGCGACATGATCTACAACTATCCCAATGCAAAGCTATTCTCACCTACTCAATTCGATTCGGAGATACGAATACTCAACAGGAATACCAATGCACCTGCGGCGATTTGGAGAAGCTATTGGAAGGAAACCGGGAACATCGCGCTCACCCCGGTCAGCTGTACCGTCCTGACGAAAAACCAGAACGTCCCGCTGCCACCGGTCGCCGCCAGCAAGCTGAATGCGGTCGGCATGACAGCTGGCGATCGCGACTTCGCCATCGGCCTGTCCTGCAAGTCCGGCACGAGCCTCTACGTGACGCTGACGGACCTGACCAATCCGGGAAACATGGGCAATGCCCTCACGCTCACGCCGGACGCCACGGCGAAGGGCGTCAAGCTGCGGATTCTCAGGAACGGCCAACCCGTCAGCTACGGTCCCGATTCGGCCGCGGTCGGCAACCCGAACCAGTGGTACGTCGGATCGTCAGGGTCGGTAAGCAGCATCCCGCTGAGCGCGCAATACATCGCGACCGGAGCCGTATCCGGCGGGACGGTCAAGGGCGCCGCGACGTTCACGTTGAGCTATCAGTGAACGCGTCGCACTCGATCAAAGCAATTCGGCAGTGCGCCGGCCGCAACCCAATTTCAAGCGGTAGGCGCGCTCCATCGGTCACCGTCCGATCGGTGACCAAAACAAGCTTCTGATTAGCAGTCCGACAGGACTTCATCGGAAGGTGCTTATCGGATGAACTCGACATGCCGCACGCACGGCCAATCCCGGCGTGCAGGCGGCACGACGACGGAGTCCGCGTTTTTTCCAACCAGTACTTGAGGAAATTGATATGAAATTCGCTCTCTCCAGCATCGCTGCTCTCACCGTCGCAGCCGCAGCCATGATGCCGGCCGTCTCGCACGCCGCCGACGGCACGATCACCATCAACGGCAAGATCGGCACACAAACCTGCACGATCGACGGCAACGGCACGGGCGGCAAGGACTTCACGGTCGCGCTGCCGAAGGTGTCGACGTCGTCGCTCGCCAGCGGCGGCTCGACGGCAGGCCGCACGCCGTTCAAGATCGGCCTGAAGAACTGCTCGCCGGCCACCGGCAACGTCTTCACGCACTTCGAGGCAGGCACGACGGTCAACTCGACCACCGGTCAGCTGCTCAACGCATCGGGCACCGCGAAGAACGTCGAAGTCGGCCTGCTCAACGGCGATACGACCAATATCGGCGTCGGCAAGGCCGATGAAAATTCGAAGGCGGTCGCGCTGAAGGACGGCGCTGCGGACCTGCCGTACTACGCCCAGTATGTCGCGACGGGCGGCGCAGCAGGTCAAGGCACGGTGAACACCTCGGTGATGTACTCGATCATGTATCAGTAAAGTCCGAGCGCCGGTGCGCGTCCTGCGCGCCGGCTCGTACCAGGGCGCGGGGGCGCGGGGGCGCGCGCCCCTTCCCCGACATCCTCGGCGGACCAACGCGCCATCGATCCGCGTGCCGACGGAATTGTCGTTCGAGCAGTCGTCACTGCCTCTCGCCTCTTTCAGGATTCCCTCATCAACCCGGCCGGCAACGCTCACGCCGGGTGGCACGCAATTGGCCAGCGCAGTTCCAGGCCCGCTACACACCACCCACGCCTCCAATCATTCAGGCAACGGGCACCGAAGCACCTTCCCGCCTCACGTGTCCTCCGTGCCGTTCGTCGGTTTCCTCCGAAAATTCGAACTCGTCCAATATCCAAACCTGCTCAACAAAACTACTTTTCACCTGTTCAAGACAAGAAAGGTGATCTGGTGAACCGCAGTTATTTCCTCTCGTCCCGAGCGCGCGTCCGCCTGTACGTCGCACATTCGGCCCTGCTCGCCGGCGCGGCGATGTCGTCGCCGTCAACCGCACAAGTCACGGGCGGCGGCCCGCAGCAAGCCGACGGCATTGAACTCGAAGTCGCGCCGGGTGAATATTCGACGCACGAGGCCGGCAAAGCGGTGCTTTCCGCGATCAACGGCGGCATCCTGACGACCGGCGGCAGGACCCGCGTTTTTTCAACCGGCAACGGCGCGGCGGGCGCCGCCGCATGGGGCAGCGCGTCGCGCGTCGTGCTGCGCGATACGGAAATCCGGACCCGCGGCGGCTCCAGCGCCGGCATCGATCTTCGTAATGGTGCCAACGCGACTGCGGAGCGCATTTCCATCGATACCGACGGCGACTACGCGCATGGCGCGTCCGTCGACGGCACCAACGCGCGCCTCACGCTCTCCGACAGCGTGATCGTGACACGCGGCAAGGAAGCGCATGGCATCACGGCGATCCTGGCGCCGGGCGGCACCATCGAGGTGGCCGACACGCTGGTCCGTACCAGCGGCCTGTTCGGCGTCGGCCTGTCCATCAGTTACGGCGGTGTCCGCGCGACACTGACCCGCACCGATATCCGCACGGACGGCGACTATGCGTCGGTGCTGTACCTGCCGAGCGCCTCCACGGTCGCACTGAACGACTCGCACCTCGAAACCGCCGGCGACTACGCGCTCGGCGTGGACACGCGCGAGGGCAGCGTCGAACTCGCGGGCACGCGCGTCATCACGCACGGCAAGAGCGCGCACGGGCTTTATGCATCGAAGGAATACACCGATACGCCTGTCGTCGATGCAACCGATACGTTGGTGACCACCACCGGCGACCGCGCGATCGGCGTGATCGCCCGCCTCGGCGGCAAGATCTCGATGACGCGCGGCGGCATCACCACGAGCGGCGAACGCGCGCGCGGCGTGATGTCGGCCGGTACGAACTCCGTCGCGTCGCTCGTCGATACGAGCGTCGAAACGCAGGGCAAGCAAGCCGTTGCGCTTTATTCGAGTTCAGGCGGCACAATCGACCTGGTGCGGACCAGCGCGCGCGCGACCGGCGAAGGCGCCCCCGCAGCGGCCGTCTACGGCGGTACGCTGACGATCGACGACGGTTCGCTGGTCAGCGAGCGCCACGGCGCGATCGACGCGTCCGACGCGACCATCGCGCTGAAGAACGGCACGCGCGCCATCGGCGGCAACGGCACACTGCTGTCGGTCCATGCAGAGTCAAGCGCACCCGTGCGCCTCACGCTCGACACCGGCTCCCGTGCCGACGGCGACATCGTCAACCTGCCGACCGACGACGGCAGTGCGACCGATGCCGTGACGGACGTCGCGCTCGCCAATGCATCCGAGTGGACCGGCGCGACCGACGTGGTCCGCACGCTGTCGCTCGACACGAACAGCCGCTGGACCGTCACCGCCGATTCGACGGTCGGCTCCGTCGCGCTGAACGATTCGACGATCGAGTTCGCCGCGCCCGCGGCACGCGGCACGCCGACGCCGCGCACACTTGTCGTGACGGGCGACTATGCGGCCCGCAACGGCAGGCTCGTCCTCCATACGACGCTGCAGGACGACGCGTCGCCCACCGACCGCCTCATGATCGACGGCGGCCGAGCGTCCGGCGACACCGGTATCGTCGTCAAGCGTTCGGGCGGCGACGGTGCGCCGACGACCATCGGCATCCCGCTCGTCGAAACCCGCAATGGCGGCACGACGGACGTGTCGGCATTCACTCTCGATGCGGGATCCGACGGCTACCGGAATGGCTTCGGCACGTTGTCCGCGGGCGGCTACGACTACATGCTCAAGCGCGGCGGCAACGGCGGGCAGGAAGAAGACTGGTATCTCGTGTCCGCTGCGAAGCCTCAGCCGCCGGTTCCACCCGGCCCCGTCGACCCGGTTCCGCCCGGCCCGGTCGATCCCGAGCCGCCGATCGTGCCGGAAATCACTCCGCCGCCGCCGCGCGCCGCCGCACCGGAGCCCGATGCGTATCTGGCGAATGCCGATGCAGCCTCGATGATGGCCGTCCATACGCTGCATCAGCGTGAAGACGCGTCACTGCGCACGGGCGCGGCCGCGACAGGGCCGCTCGACGGCGCGGTATGGCTGCGCGCCGAAGGCCAGATGACGTCGATGTCGGGCGGCAATCGCAGCGTGTCGGGCAACGGTCGGTTGATTCACGCCGGCGCCGACCTGCTCCGCTTCGAAGACGGTCACGGCGGCAGCGTGCGCGTCGGCGCGATGGGCATGTACGGCAGCCAGACGAACTGGTCGACGCGTCCGCTGTGGAATGCGATCGAGGGCCGTATCACGAATGCCACCGCACGCGGCAGCGTGTCCGGCTACAACGTCGGTGTGTACGGCACGTGGTACGGCAACCGTGACATCCTGACCGGCCCGTACGTCGATGCATGGTTCATGTATGGCGCTTATGCGAACAGCGTCGGCGGCAGTCTCGCTGCCGACTCGTACCGTTCGCGCACCCTCACGGGCTCGGTCGAAACGGGCTATTCATTGCCCTTCTACGAGCGGGGCGACACACGATTCTTCGTCGAGCCCGAAGCGCAGCTCGTCGTATCCGACTATCGCGCGGATGCACACGGCACGGCCGGCGGCCGCGTCGACGGCCAGGGCTCCACCGACGTGCTCACCCGCCTGGGCGTGCGCGTGCATGGCATCACCGCGATGCCGCATGGACGCGAACTTCGGCCGTTCATCGAGGCGAACTGGTGGCACGGCCCCGGCTCGCGCTCGCTGACGCTCGATCGCAATGCGTTCTCGTTCAGCGTGCCGCGCGACCGGGCTGCCGTCCGGATCGGCGCAACCGGGCAGTTGAGCCGGCAATTCTCGATATCGGCGAGCATCGGCGTGGAAGGCAATCTGTCCGACTACTCGGTGGTAAAGGGACAGTTCTCGGCGAAATACCGCTGGTGAAGTCGTCGGCGGCCGGCGAGGTGTGAAATCCGCGCCCCGCGGAATTCCGCTATACTCCTCCGACTGCCGCCCGCTTGGCGGCAGTCGGAAGCGCGCCGATTTGCTGACTCGATTGCGGGCGCGCGAACCGGCCGGGGCGTTGATGTGTCGATGCGTCGTTCCCCGGCGGTTCACTACAAATGCGGCTAAAGAGGTCGTCAGCCGCGCATCTCCGACTCCGCGCCTCGCCGACACCATTTAGCCGCCCAGTCATAAGGCGGAACGAATGGAATCGATCGGCATCGTCGCTCCACAGACCATGCACTTCGCCGAACCGCTGCGCTTGCAAAGCGGCAGCGTGATCGGCAACTATCAGCTCGTCGTCGAGACGTACGGCGAACTCAACGCCGCGCGCTCGAACGCGGTGCTCGTCTGCCACGCGCTCAACGCGTCGCACCACGTCGCCGGCATCTACGCGGACGATCCGCGCAGCACCGGCTGGTGGGACAACATGGTCGGCCCCGGCAAGCCGCTCGACACCAACCGCTTCTTCGTGATCGGCGTGAACAACCTCGGCTCGTGTTTCGGCTCGACCGGCCCGATGAGCATCGACCCGTCGACCGGCAAGCCCTATGGCGCGAGCTTCCCGGTGGTCACCGTCGAGGACTGGGTGCACGCGCAGGCGCGCGTCGCGGATGCCTTCGGCATCGAGCGCTTCGCGGCGGTGATGGGCGGCAGCCTCGGCGGCATGCAGGCGCTCGCGTGGAGCCTGATGTATCCGGAGCGCGTCGCGCACTGCATCGACATCGCGTCGACACCGAAGCTGTCCGCGCAGAACATCGCGTTCAACGAGGTCGCGCGCTCGGCGATCCTGTCCGATCCCGACTTCCACGGCGGCGACTACTACGCGCACGGCGTGAAGCCGAAGCGCGGCCTGCGCGTCGCGCGGATGATCGGCCACATCACGTACCTGTCCGACGACGACATGGCCGAGAAATTCGGCCGCGCGCTGCGCCGCGCCGACGGCGCGCTCGACGCGTACAACTTCAGCTTCGACGTCGAATTCGAGGTCGAGTCGTACCTGCGCTACCAGGGCGACAAGTTCGCCGACTACTTCGACGCGAACACCTACCTGCTAATCACGCGCGCGCTCGACTACTTCGACCCGGCGAAGGCGTTCGACGGCAACCTGACGGCCGCGCTCGCGCACACGCAGGCGAAATACCTGATCGCGAGCTTCTCGACCGACTGGCGTTTCGCGCCGGCCCGCTCGCGCGAGATCGTGAAGGCGCTGCTCGACAACAAGCGCACGGTCAGCTACGCGGAAATCGATGCGCCGCACGGCCACGACGCATTCCTGCTCGACGACGCGCGCTATCACAACCTGATTCGCGCGTATTACGAACGAATCGCCATCGAGGTGGGAGCATGAACCAGCAAGCGCTGAATACCCTGTCCGCGCGCGCGGACTTCCGCACGATCGCGCGCTGGGTCGAGCCGCGCTCGACCGTGCTCGACCTCGGCTGCGGCGACGGCTCGCTGCTCGCGCTGCTGATGGAGGAGCTGGACGTCACCGGCTACGGGATCGAACTGAATGACGCGGGCGTGCTCGCGAGCGCGAAGAACGGCATCAACGTGATCCAGCAGAACCTGGAAGACGGCCTGCGCCTGTTCGAGGACCACAGCTTCGACATCGCGATCCTGTCACAGACGTTGCAGACGATTCACCAGACGGCTGCGATCCTGCGCGAAACCGCGCGGGTCGGACGCGAATGCATCGTGTCGTTCCCGAATTTCGGCTACTGGCCGCACCGGCTGTCGGTGCTGAACGGCCGGATGCCGGTGTCGAAGTCGCTGCCTTACCAGTGGCACAACACGCCGAACGTCCGGGTGCTGACGATCGAGGATTTCGAGGCGCTCGCGCCCGAAGTCGGCGTGACGATCCTCGACCGCGTGGCGCTGCACGAAGGCCAACCGATTCGATGGGGAGCGAACTGGCGTGGTAGTCTTGCTGTCTATCGCGTCAAGCGCAGCTGAGCCGGGGAGCCGTTGACGGACGCCGACGGCCCGCACGCACGTGCGGCCCCGCCGCTGCGCGACCCGCGCCGCCGCCTGCGCTGCCGCCGCAATCAGTCAACGCTACCCAGTTCCAGTCCATGTCGAAAACGCCACACGAGGCGCCCGCACTCACCGCTCACGAGGATCACCCCGGCTGGCGCGCCTATCTGAACACGCACATGCTGATCTGCGTGTTCCTGGGCTTCACGTCGGGTCTGCCCCTCTTCACGCTCGTCTACCTCGTGCAGGCATGGCTGCGCTCCGAGGGCGTGAACCTGAAGGAAATCGGCCTGTTCGCGCTGATCCAGTTCCCGTATACGTGGAAGTTCCTGTGGGCCCCGCTGATGGACCGCTACATCCCGCGCCTGCCGGGCTGGCGGCCGGGCCGCCGGCGCGGCTGGATGCTGCTCACGCAGCTGCTGGTCGCGGGTGCGATCGCCGCGCTCGGCTTCGTGTCGCCGCGCGACTCGATCTGGACGGTGGCCGCGCTCACGACGCTCGTCGCGTTCTTCGGCGCAAGCTCCGACATCGTGATCGATGCCTATCGCCGCGAGCTGCTGCGCGACACCGAGCAGGGCCTCGGCAACGCGGTGCACGTGAACGCGTACAAGCTCGCCGCGCTGATCCCCGGCTCGCTCGCGCTGATCCTGTCCGACCACATGCCGTGGGACGCCGTATTCGCGCTCACCGGCGCGTTCATGCTGCCGGGCATCCTGATGACGCTCGTCGTGCGCGAGCCCGAAGTGGTCGGCGCGCCGCCGCGCAACCTGCGCGACGCGATCGTGCTGCCGTTCCGCGAATTCATCCAGCGCGACGGCTGGGCCGGCGCGCTGCTCGTCATCGCGTTCATCTTCCTGTTCAAGATCGGCGACACGATGGCCACCACGCTGTCGACGTCGTTCTTCCTCGACATCGGCTTCTCGCGCACCGAGATCGGTATCGTCGCGAAGACCACCGCGCTCGTCGCGAGCGTCGCCGGCGGCATCATCGGCGGCATCTGGCTCGTGAAGATCGGCATCGGCCGCGGGCTGTGGATCTTCGGCGCGCTGCAGATGGTGTCGACGCTCGGTTTCGCGTGGCTCGCGCAACTCGGCCCCGGCTCGCCGGTGCTCGCCATGCTGTACGACTTCACGGTATCGACGAGCCACGCAATCGCGGCGGGACTGTCGGTGTTCGGCATTGCCGTCACGCCGCAATTCAGCCCGATGACGGTCGCGCTCGCGATCGTCTACGGCTTCGAAACCTTCACGACGGGCCTGACGATGGCCGCGTTCGTCGCGTACATCGCGAGCACGACCGACCCGCGCTATACGGCCACGCAGTTCGCGCTGTTCACGAGCCTCGCGTCGGTGCCGCGCACGCTCGCGTCGGCCGCGAGCGGCTTCATCGTCGCGAAGATCGGCTGGTTCGACTACTTCATCGTGTGCACCGCGCTCGCGATTCCCGGCATGCTGCTGCTGTTCAAGATCGCGCCGTGGAACGGTGCCGCGCGCAACGGCGAGGCCAGCCGTGCGCAGTAACGGCCTGCACCGCCTCGCGCGCGTTGCGGCTTCGTTGAGCGTCGGCGCCGCGGCGCTCGCCGCGGGGTTCGCCCATGCGACCGACGCCGGCACGCCCGCTGCA
>NZ_JAAGPP010000006.1:0-113926 GCF_017104975.1 Burkholderia sp. Ac-20344 | reverse complement strand
AATACTCCACACCTCGATTGCCCTGGTGGCAGTGGCGTGTGGTCTGGTGGCGTTGTTTAAGCACGGCGAAATCGAGATGAGGACGCGATCCGGCCGGCTCTATATATGGCTGACGGCAGCGACGGCAATCACCGGCCTCTTTATTTTCCGCCACGGCGGATTCGGGCCGCCCCATGCACTGGCAATCCTGACGTTGGCAGTGCTCGCCATTGCCAGTGCCTGCGAGCGACATAGGGAAGCGGGCGTAGCACGCTACCTGGCCGTACTGGGCTACTCGCTTACGCTGTTCTTCCATCTGATCCCAGGATTGACGGAGACCGGCACGCGCATCCCGATCGGCAATCCGGCCTTCAGCGGTCCGGAAGATCCGACACTGAAGGCGATGGTTGGCATCGGCTTCCTCGTCTACCTGACTGGCGCGACGGTCCAGGCGATGCGTATCCGCCGCTCCCACCGACTGACGGCCACCCCCTGAATCTCTGTTGCCCTTATGATGAGCCAGCCAGAACAAGGACAGCCGAGGCTATTTGCCCAACTACCGCTGCTCGACGGCATTCTTGAACAGCATAGGGCGCAGCTCGGTGCCGACTTCATCGCCTATCGCAACCACGCCTATCGGGTTGCCAATTTCTGCAGCGCGCTGGCGCCATCGGCGGTGGCCGGAGAGCCGGTCATCAGCATCGCAGCCGCCTTTCACGACCTGGGAATATGGACCGATGGGACCTTTGACTACCTGGAGCCATCCCGGCTGATCGCGAGCGACTGGCTGGAGGACGATGGCGATCGCCAGGAAATGGGCAGATTGGTGGACGCCATGATCTGCCAGCATCACAAGATCCGGCCCTATCGCGGCGCAGAAGGGGAATTAGTCGACATGTTCCGGCGGGCCGACTGGGTAGACGTGACCGGCGGATTCATCACCGCGTCGATTCCGAAAGGATTTCTGGCCGACGTATTCGCGCGGTTTCCCAACGCTGGATTCCACCGCTGCCTTCTTCGGCTGACATGCCGGCACGCTGTCCTGCACCCCCTCAAGCCACTCCCAATGATCCGGTGGTGAGATAGCCACCAACTTTCCAGGAGATGCAGTCATGAAGCGTTTTTTCGCCAGATGCATGCCAACCTTCGGCGTTCTGCCCACTGCGGGCCACGCGGCTGCCGCCGATGCCGCGGTCTCCGCGGGTACCGCCCCGACGTCCTACGTGACGGTCGAGGGCGACAGAATTGCCTACCGCAAGATAGGGCAGGGACCTACGATCATTCTCGCCAACCGCTTACGGGGGACGCTCGATACATGGGATCCGTTGTTTCTTGACGGACTAGCGTCGCGGTACACCGTCGTAACCGTCGACTATCCCGGCATCGGATACTCGAACGGCAAACTGCCCGACTCCATGGCATCGGCGTCGACGTTCGTCGATGAGTTCGCCAACGCGATCGAGGCCGATCGTTTCGTCATCCTGGGCTGGTCGTGGGGAGGACTTGTGGCTCAGACCTATCTTCTGGACCACGCGCAACGAGTTACTCAGGCGATCCTCATCGGAACCAACCCACCGGGACATAACGATATCCCACTGCAGCAGGTGTTTCTCGATCGCGCGTTCAAGCCTGTGAACGATCTGGCGGATGAGGAGGTTTTGTTTTTCGAGCCCGCCTCCAAGGCAAGCCGTGCCGAGGCCAAGGCATCTCACGAACGCATCTATGCTAGGGCTGACGTTACCTCCAAGATACCCTCCAGGCCCGACGAGTTGGCGCCGTACTTCACGGCGGCAGAGGGCTTCCACAAGGATGAGGAGCACCGGCGCGATCGCATGGGGCAAGTGAATGTGCCGATCCTGGTAATCGCAGGAGACCACGATACGAGCGCCGCTGGGCAGAACTGGTTTCCTTTGATCGGGAAGATGCGACAAGCGCAATTCATCTTCTTCTCCGAGGCGGGGCACGCACCACAGCACCAACACCCCGAACTTATTTCCGACTACATTCACGATTTTCTCGTCAGGACCTCTCGCGACGGCGAGAGATGAACTCTGCGCCGGGCGGCCTTCTTCCGCGACAGTCGTCGACCATGGCTGACGTGAGGTCAACTGTCAGTGTCAGGTCGGCTGTAGCGGTCGATCGGACGAAGCCGCTCGCGCGGTAGGAGGCTCAGTTCCAGTGTGGAGGGGTGTTGGAGGACGGGAAGTCGACTCTGACTCGCGAGAGTGTGGCTGCCTGGATCAACTAGTGACAAAGCTTTGCCCAAACTAGATTTCTGGGCGTTCTCAAATCTGAAGTGCAACACCTTGCCATCCGGTTAGGTGCATTCGCGAGCATGGGTGCCCCTCCTTCAGCGGGCGTCAACACAGCAAAGCGCAGGATCGGCCGATACGACCGCCATGATCAGCGCAGGGACTGCCCGTAATCTGGTGTGGAGCTGCCTCTCAGGCGTCCGCACTAATCTGCGCGCCAGTGTCCGTTGATGGCCGATACCTGCCGGAAACGGGTGCCGGCTCACGACGCTGTCGGAATTGCGCGCTGCAGTCGACATGGAGGTCCACGAACTACGCTCGTAGTGCGCGGATCCGAGATACGCAATTTCCAAGTAGACCTACGGTCAAGTGAGCGCGAAAAAGAAAATGCCCGCTCATCAGGCAGGCATTTGAGGAGGTGGGGCAGGAACATACCGCGGGAACACGCCCAATCCGGTAAGTCCCGCTCCCTATTTTCTAGTACCGCGCATCTGTCGACTACGACATGAGAGTAGCCGTGAATTTGCAGATTCGCAACGTGCACCCCCGACCTATCCAGCCGCGCCAGCCCCGAGTGATGTGACGTATCGCAGCAGGTCTTCAGTGCGCCCTTCAGAAACGAGCTGCTCAGCAGTCTTGTAATCAAAGGTCGGCAGCGGTTCATTAAGATACCAAAACAGCGTGCTTCGTACGTCTCCGGAGATATCGGTTGCAGCTCGGATGACCCGGAGCGCGTCTCGAAGGTACGCGTTGTGCGAACCTGAGTTTGAACGAACGATCATCCCGTAGGGGCAAAAGTTCATCCTTCTCGTTCGACGCCCGAAGGACTTGCGGACAGCCCATCTGCCAAGTCGCGCGCTTCGTTCCTAAGCTCGTGAGATCGACTCGCGGACAACCAATTCGACGGAGGCTACCTGATGCCACGACGTGCTCGGCGCAGAGGGGCTGACGATTTGATCCACGAGTATTTCCCCAAGGAGCTCGCCGGATCGGCGGATCGCGACTTCCGTTGCGGTCAATTGAGGCGTGAACGACGACGCTTGAATTCCCCGAAGTTTGTCGTCGTGCGCGATCACCGAGACATCCCGACCAATTTTGAGTCCTCGGTCATGCACCGCTCGATAAACACCCTGTGCGAGAAACACCGATCCGCATAGAAATGCCGTGGGGGGCGAATGCGCTGCGAGCATCTCGCTTGCGACGGCATACCCGGATTCCTCAGTCATCGGAACACCGAATTGATATGCGGGATCGGGCCGTAACCCGTGTTCCTCGTAGGCCCGCAAAAAACCTCGAGCCCGCGCCGCGGCGTAACTGAATTCGGGCAGCCCGTTCAGCATTACGATTCGTCGATGCCCAAGGCTCAGCAGTAGCGATGCTGATTTGAAAAAGACGGCCTCGTTGTCGATGTCGACGAACGCGTAGTCCTCAGACGTTGACGTGCGACCGTGAACAACGAAAGGTATGCCCAGCGATTTGAGTAGCGGAACCCGGGGGTCATCAACCCTCGCGCGGGTAATGATGATCCCGTCAATCGAGCGCGCTGCAGCAAGACGGCGAATGACTGCCTCCTCGCCTTCTTCGCCAAATGGAGCAAGCACCAGGTCGAAGTGCTTGCGATTGAGTGCTTCCGTAATACCGGCCAGGACGTCCACGAAGTTCGTCTGCGCGAGCAACAGCCGTTGCAACGGAAAGACCAGCCCCGCCGCATTTGTCCGTCCCGTTGCCAATCGCCGTGCTGCCTCGTTTGGCCGGTAACCCAGCGCTTCAGCCGCTTCGGTCACGCGCTGGCGAGTCTTTGCGCTGATCTGCGTATGGCCCGCCAGAGCTCGGCTCACTGTCGCCTGGGACACGCCCAAATGGTTCGCAAGCGTCTTGAGATCAACTCTCCCTTTGCTCATGAGGACCGCGCTCCGTTCGTCTGGTTATCCATTGTAACCGCTTTAAATCTATCGAATGCTCGCGCCTGAGTCTTCCACCCGATCCCCGGCAACCCCAGCGCCCCATTCGCGGTGCGACCCCAACCTTCGACGTGCCCATAGGTTGTGGAGTCGGCCAAGTAGGGTTGAGTCGAAGTAACGATGGATGCGCTGACTGGCCGAAATAGCGAAGGAGATTCGAACAAAGATGCGAAGAGCAGCATAAAAATCCAAACAGCCTTCATCCTGGCCGGCCCAAAGGATAAGCGCTTTAATTTTTGTGACTGCCATCGGAGGCGCCTAGCCAGGAAGCGCAGGCGTAAACCCCTATGTTTCAGGTAGTTTGCCGCTGTTGACAGCGTGATTCGTTGGGAACAGTATACGCAAGCGCTTTAAATTATTGTGCGTGACCGAGGCTCAACGAGCCGCGGGTGCAATTGGTGTCAAAGCCGTGCACCAACCAGATATCAGCTTAGTAGTGCCAACTGAGCAGACTGCGGCGACGTCGATTGGTCGCGCCAGGCTCGACGTCAAGCGCAACGAGCCGAACGAATCACATACGGAGACATCTCGATGCAATTCCTCAAATCGACTGTGGCAACGGCGAGCGTCCTCGCTGCATTGCCCGTGTACGCGCAAAGTAGCGTGACCCTTTACGGTGTCGTGGACACGGGCATCGTGTACCAGAACAATCAAAGTTCGCTCGGCGCGACGTCCGGTGGCCACTCGGCTGTCAAATTCGCCTCCGGCATCTGGAACGGCAATCGATTCGGCCTGCTGGGTTCCGAGGATCTGGGTGGCGGCACGAAGGTCATCTTCAAGCTCGAATCCGGCTTCAATCTCAATACCGGTGGCCAGCAATATGCAAACGCGCTGTTCGGGCGGCAATCCTACGTGGGTGTAGCGAATACGAGTTTCGGTACCCTGACCGCGGGGCGTCAGTACACGTCGTACTACACGATGCTTTCCCCCTATAGTCCGACCACCTGGCTGACTGGTTACTTTGGCGCACACCCCGGCGATCTCGATTCACTTGACACAAGCTATCGCGCCAACAACTCGCTGGTTTATACGTCGCCCAAGCTTCACGGATTCACTTTCAGCGGCTCGTATTCGATCGGCGGCGTTCCGGGCAGCTTGAATAGCGGCTCCACCTGGAGCGTCGGTGCGCAGTATCAGGCAGGTCCGATGGGAATTGCTGCTGCTGTTCAGCGCGTGAACAATTCGACGCCGGGTGGCGGCGTATGGGGAGCCGACTCGACCACAACGTCGGGCGGACAGGTCGGCGTTTCTTCGGTGACGAACGGTTATCAGACGGCCGCCGCGCAGCAGCGCATTGCGGTGACAGCCGGCTACGCGTTCTCGCCGCGGTGGGACGTATCGGCGTCGTATTCGAACGTTCAGTACATTCCCGGCGTGCACTCCAGCTTCGCGAACACGGCCACCTTCAACACCGCCGGGGCAGTCCTTCATTTCAAGCCGGTGTTGCAGTGGGACTTGGCCGCCGGATATAGCTTCACGCGCGCCACGAAGGCAAACGGCATGACTCATGCGGCGCAATATCAGCAGTTCAGTCTCGGCGAGTATTACAGTTTGTCGAAGCGCACCGCCATCTATGCCCTCCAGGCCTTCCAGACCGCGAGCGGGCAAACGCTTGGCACGGCGGGAGCCGGTCATGTCATCGATGCAACGGCGACCGTCGGCGACGGGACCCAGAGCACCCCTTCGTCCGGCCGTCGCGTGTTTGCGGCTGGCGTAGGCATCG
This sequence comes from Burkholderia sp. Ac-20344, assembly GCF_017104975.1. Classification (NCBI taxonomy): domain Bacteria; kingdom Pseudomonadati; phylum Pseudomonadota; class Betaproteobacteria; order Burkholderiales; family Burkholderiaceae; genus Burkholderia; species Burkholderia sp. Ac-20344. Next base: position 108,011 of record NZ_JAAGPP010000006.1, on the reverse strand, counting down.
TTCACCGGTTTTGATTGGGAAGGGTCACGAACATGAACTCGACCAACTCACAATCCCGTCGCACGGGATCAATCGAAACGGCACAGATTGCCGCTCCCTCGGCGGGGCATGACGCGAGCTATCAAGGGCTGCAATCGAAGCGGGGCGGCGCCTATGCGTGGTTCGTTCTCGCCCTCCTCTCGGTCGTTTCGTTTCTCAACTACGCCGATCGGACCGTCGTCACGGCGATCATGCCGACCCTGCAGCACACCTTCAATCTGACCGACCTGCAGCTCGGCTGGCTCAACGTCGCGTTCAAGATGTTGTACGGCGTCGGATGTATCTCGACCGGCTATATCGCCGACCGTCTGGGGCGAGGCTATACGATCCTGTTCGGGCTCGTGTTCTGGAGCATCTGCGTATTTCGGACGAACGTGACCGGCCGTTTCGGGATCGTGACCGGCGATTTCGGCAACGTGACCGGACATTTCGGGAACGTGACCGAGCGGACCGGAAGGCAGGATTGGCGTTGCGCATGACATCAACCACGCGGGCTATGCTCGCCGGCTTTGGCCGGAGACAGCATGCCCGCGCACCGGATGAACATGCGCATGATCAAGGACGTTTTACGACTTAAATTCGATGGCGGCTTCTCGCACGATCGGATCGCCGCGTCGCTGGGCATTTCCAAGGGCGTGGTCACGAAGTACGTCGGACTGGCGGGCGCCGCTGGGCTGGATTGGGCGAGTGCCTGCGACATGGATGAAGGCGAGCTCGAGCGCCGGCTGCTCGGCAAGCCCACGGGGCCAGCAGCCTACGCCCAGCCGGACTACGGGCGCATCCATCAGGAGCTGCGCCGCAAGGGCGTGACGCTCACGTTGCTCTGGGAGGAGTACCAGGCCGAGTTTGCGGACCGGCAGACCTATCGCTACACGCAGTTCTGCGAGCACTACAAGACATTCACCAAACGCCTGAAGCGTTCGATGCGGCAGATCCATCGCGCCGGCGAGAAGCTGTTCGTCGACTTCGCGGGCCCGACGTTGCCGCTGACCACCGGACGCCGCGCGCACATCTTCGTGGCCGCCATGGGCGCGTCGAGCTACACGTTCGCATGCGCGACGCCGGCCGAAACGATGGAGGACTGGTTGGGCGGCATTGCACGTGCGCTGACCTTCTATGGGGGCGTGCCGCAGCTGATCGTGCCGGACAACCCGCGCGCGATGATTGCCGATCCCGACCGTTACGAACCGCGCGCAGGCGACACCGTGCTGGACTTCGCACGGCATTACGGTACGTCATTCCTGCCTGCTCGCGTATATCGCCCGCAGGACAAGCCGAAAGTAGAGGTGGCGGTCCAGGTGGTCGAACGCTGGATCATGGCGCGTCTGCGTCATCATCGATTTGCGTCGGTCCAATCGGTCGATGACGCGATCCGGCCGCTGTTGAAGAACCTGAACGAGCGCCCGTTCCAGAAGCTGCCGGGATGCCGCGCCAGTGCGTTCGCCGAACTGGACGCGCCGGCACTGCAGCCGCTGCCACTCCAACCCTATGAGCTCGCGCGCTTCAAGGCGGTGACGGTGCACATCTTGTGTGGCGAAGCGATTTCTGTGGCCTTGGCGCTGAGGAGCAGCGTCCTGCGGAGATCCCCGCAATCTAAAGGCCACAGAAATCCAGTTACAGTGATCGCAGGAATCGCAGCAGATCGGATTCCATTCGCCGCCGCGGTGTCTCGCCGGATGGCTGCAGTTGCGCCAAGGCACGCGACTTCATCTCCAGGTCGATCTGCGCGTAAATGTTGGTGGTGTTGAGCGACACGTGGCCGAGCCACGCGCGGATAGTGTTGATGTCGACACCCGAGCGTAGTAGGTAGGTGGCCGTTGTATGCCGAATCGTGTGCGGGCTGACCCGCTTCGCACCGACCGCAGGGAACCTCGCCTCGATGCGCTTCGCGCAGCGCTCCACCAACGAGTGGACTCCGAATCTCGTAATCGACATACCACACCGGTTCAGGAATACATGCTGGTCCACTGGCCGACCGACAATCAGCGCCGAGATCTCCGCTGCCGTTTGCGGCCAGAGGGGACATAATCGAACCTTGTTGCCTTTGCCCAGCAATCTGACAAACGCGTTGCTGTTGCCATCCCGCGACTGCAATTGCAGGTCCTCAACCCTAACCTGTGCAACCTCTGTCGCTCGTGCGCCTGTGTTGTACAGGAACATTAGCAGCGCGTGGTCACGCACTCCCTGTGCCGTTCGCAAGTCTGCAGCAGCAAGAAGTGCGTCCATCTCGGGCTTCTCAAGGTAGGGGATCTCGGGGCGTGCAAACTTACGGAATGGGATCGCCACGACACGCCCAGACCATTCCAGGTGCTCTGGTCCGTATTCGCCGACGAATCGCGCGAAGCTATGTATGGCCGAGAGACGTTGGTTGACGGTTCTCGCGCCCACAGCTTTACTCGTCGTCGCGGTTGGTAGAAACTGGTTGATCAGGTCCCTGTTGATGTCGTCGACCTTGAGCAGATCAGGACGCGTTCGTAGTTCGTTCGCTGCGTAGCGAATGAGCCTGGCTAGAGTGTCGCGATAGCTCAACTGCGTGCTTCGCGCGACACTTCTTACCGTGACGAGGTAATCGGCCAGGAAGCGTTTGACCCACGGGGCCAACAGATTCAGATCGTTCATGACTGTTTCTCCAACGCGACGTAGTGCTCGAGACGGGTCGATGCTTCCACAAGAAGTTCCGGTGACATGGGCAGATAGGCCTGGGTGGCCGCTATGCTCGCGTGTCCGAGATAGGTCGATAGCAGAGGAAGAAGTTGCTGCACGTCAGCGCCCTGCTGGTACCAGGTGGTCAAACGATGTACGGCGAACGTTGCCCGCATATCGTGCAAACGCGGCTGATACCGGGCGCCGTCGTTACGCCGAACGCCAGCCTTTGACCTGAGCCTTGCAAATGCGCGTCGGACGCCGCCCGCGGTTGGCCGACCACCGTCACGACGGATAAACAGTGGCGTGTCGTCGCGAGTTTCGATGCTGAGGGAAGTATGAACGGCCACCACGTATTCGTGCAGGATGTGGACGAGCTGCGTTCCAATTGGAACCCATCGTGTCTTGTAGAACTTCGTGTCGCGAACCGTGAGCATCTGCTGCGGCAGATCCACATCCGCGAGGCATAAATGTAGTGCTTCGCCCAGTCGCAGGCCCGTCCCATATAAAAGCAGTACGAGGGCCCGAAGGGTACGAGCTTCAATCAGCGTCGCGCGGACACTGTCAAGCGCAGCGATCAGTCTGGCGACGTCGTCCTCGGAATACACATAGGGCTGGTAATCCTGATAGCAACGTGGTGTCCTGGCAGGTAGCGGAATGGTAGGCACCAAGCCGCGCGCGAGCGCGAAACGGAAGAATCCCATGAGAGCAGAGTGCTTGCGATGCCAATAATGGCTGAGCGGTAGATTCCCATCGAGGAATGCTCGCACCTCCGTCTGTGAGATCGAAATGAGTTCCCGGTTATCGCCCACGCACTTCGCAAACAAGGAAAGCACGCCGTGAATACTGTCACCTTTGCATCCATTGGTGTGGATAACCTGGATGTACAGTGAGATTGCGTCAACGAGCTTCATAGAAACCTCCCGAGATCAACGTCAGCCACTCGGCGTAAGCCTTCGATGTCGACCTTCGCGTATATCGCCGTGGTCGCGGGATGGCAGTGTCCGAGGAAATCGCCAATCTCCTTCATGGTTAGACCTCGTCCTAGAAGCTGGGTCGCACACGCGTGCCGCAAGGCATGTGGCCCCGTGTGTTTGATCGACAAATCCATTGGCCTTAGCTGACGATTCACAATCTGCCAGAGCGCGCTGCTGCCGAGTGGTTGATATGGACTCCGCAACTGTAGAAACACCTCCCGCCGATCGGACTTCACTCGAACAAAACGAAGATACCTCGCAAGAGCATCTGCTACGTCGCCGGCCAACGGAAATACAGCAACATGTGGGCTTTGCTTGGAGCGATGTATGCGAACAAGGGCTTGCTGCCAGTCAAAATCGTCGAGGCGCAGTCGGCGCACTTCGGCCACACGCAATCCGTACACCGCGAACATCATCATGACCGCGCGATCACGAATCGCTCCAGGTCGGTCCCCTACAAGCTTCTCAAGAACGCGAAGGACTTCCGGCCAGGACGGCCCAGCAGGTAGTGCCTCGCCTTGATATACCCGGGGCGGTTGTATTGACGACGATAAACCGAGTCGGCAATGCCCGTGCTCTTCCAAATAGCGAATAAAACTGCGGATGCTGTAGCCATAGGTTTGCATCGACGCGCGCGTCAAACCATCGCGGCTTCCCTTCGAGGCAAGAATAAGGTCGATGGCTCTCCAGTCGAGTTGATGTATGTCATAGCCCTCGGCATCGGCGAGTCGAAGAAACTCGGAGGCGCGCCCGCAACGCGTGCGGATTGTTAGTGCGGAGAGGTTACGCTCGTCGCGCATGAAGCGAGCGTAGGCCGCGATCTGTTCCGAGCCATGCTGTTCGCTGGTCGGCGCTTGCAGTCGTCCGAGAAAACGCAACCAGCTCGTCGCTGTCGATACATACGCCGTCCGGGAAGCTTCGCCATCGGTGCGGGTGGGATGAGCCGCTTGACGGTTACGCCATCGATCTGCGAGCTTGTTAAGTTGAGCAGCGGTGAAGGAATCCGGTAACTTCCATCTCAACGCCTCTCCTATCCGTATCAGGTACGCTGCATGGCGAATCAATGTCTTGCGGGAAACCCGCTGATGCTGCATGTACTCGAGGTACCGGACTCGCTCACGATAGAGCGGCGCTGTGGTGTGACGAGCAACTGCAGCCGGGTGTTTGAAAAGTCGATCGAACATGAGGAGACCTCCTTCCGCAAAAAAAGGCGGAAAGGTAATGTTGCTCCTCAAATTGGGCCATGCTTCTGTGGCCTTCAGACTTCGAGGGGCTTCACTGAACGCCGCTCCTCAGCGCCAAGGCCACAGAAATCTCTTCGCCACACAAGATGTGTTCTGTGGTCGACCACAGAAGGCATCGACTATCACGTCGAGATCAACAAACACCGCTACAGCGTCCCGCACGCGTTAGTTGGCCTCAAGCTCGATGCGCGCATCACGGCGGGCGCTGTCGAGTTGTTGCATCGCGGCCGCCGTGTTGCCAGCCACGCCCGCAATGACCGCGCAGGTGGCTACACCACCGTCGTCGAGCACATGCCGGCCGCACACCGCGCCCATCTGGAATGGACGCCGCAGCGGTTGATTCACTGGGGCCAGCAGATCGGCGCGGCAACTGGCGCCCTCGTCACCCGGCTGCTGCAGGAGCAGCGCCACCCTGAACACGGCTATCGGGCGTGCCTCGGATTGCTCTCGCTCTCCCGTCGCTATGGCCGCGAACGTCTCGAAGCGGCGTGTGCGCTGGCGCTGGAACTGGGCGTGCACCGTTACCGCCACGTGCGCGACATTCTGGTCAACAACCGCGATCGCGCCGCAGCGACAACGCCTGCCGACTGGATCAGCCCGAACCACGCGCATGTACGCGGCCCCAGCTACTACCAATAAAGAGAACCCGCGATGATGATGCAACAGACCCTGACCCAACTGCGCACCCTGAAGCTGGACGGCTTCGCTGATGGATTGGAAGAACAGTTGACGCAGCCCGGCGCGGCCAGCCTGAGCTTCGAGGAACGCCTGTCGCTACTGGTCGACCGGGAAGCTAGTTGGCGTGATGATCGGCGCCGGACCCGGCTGCTCAAGCAGGCGCGCCTCAAGTATCCGCAGGCCGCCATCGAAGACCTCGACACCCGTTCCGGTCGCGGCGTGGACCCGCGCTCGCTCACGAGCCTGGCTCTCGGCGACTGGGTCGAAGCCGGCTACAGCCTGCTCATCAGCGGCCCAACCGGCGCGGGGAAATCGTGGCTCGCCTGCGCCTTGGCGCAGTACGCCTGCCGGCGCGGGCATTCGGCGCTGTACTTGCGTGTGCCGCGACTCGGCGAGGAACTGCGCGTGCTGCACGGCAACGGCGGCTTCACCAAATGGCTGCTGCAGGTCGCCCGCGTTGATGTGCTCCTGCTGGACGATTGGGGAATGGCTCCCCTCGATGCGATGGTTCGAAACGATCTGCTCGAGATGATCGATGACCGCGCGGCGGGCAAAGCCACCATCGTGACCAGCCAGTTGCCGATCGAGCACTGGCATGGCTGGATCGGTGACGAGACCATCGCCGATGCGATGCTCGACCGTCTCATGCAGCGTCATCACCGGATCACGCTGACCGGCGAATCGCTCAGAAAAGCATCCCTCAAACCGAACATCCTGGAGCCCGAACTCGACCAGAACTGACAAGGAAATCTACAATCAACACCGCGCAACGCCCAAGCCCGCCGAATCGGTCACGTTCCCGAAATCGGCGGTCACGTTCGCCGAAATACGCAGCATCTGTATTCTCGTCAGCCCGATCCAGGCGTCGTTCATCGGCTTTCTGACGATGCGGGCGCTGACCGGATTTGGCGAAGGGTCGTATTTCCCTTCCGGAACGGCATTGATCAGCGGCATCCACAACGATCGCTCGCGGTCGACTGCCCTGTCGATTCACCAGGCCGCAACATTCATCGGCGGGCTCGTGGGCGCCGTGTCGGTCGCCTATCTGGCTGAACATTACACCTGGCACCTGGCGTTCTACGGATACGGCACGTTCGGCATCATCTGGGCCGGCGTTCTCTATTTCGCCATCCGGCGCTACATGAAAAGCGGCAAGGCGACGCCAGCACGGGCCACAACGAATGGCGGAGCGCGGGTCAATACTTATCGTGTCGTGCTCGGAATTCCGTCGGCGGTCTTGCTCATCGTCGTTTTCTTCTGCGGGAACTTCGTGGCGGACGCGTTGTGGACCTGGGCGCCGACCTATTTCTACCGTCAGTTCAATACGTCGCTGACCGTATCCGCATTCTTCGGGAGCATCCAGAACATCTCGGCACTCGCCGCGGTGCTTCTCGGCGGAGTGATGGGCGACCTCATCTCTCGACGCTTCGTCCAAGGACGATTCATTGTCCTCGGCGCGAGCCTGCTGATCGCAACAGGCTTCGTTCTCGGGGCGGGATTATCGAGCAATGTCACAGTCGCCGTCTTGTGCCTCGTCGGTGCGGGCTTCTTCAAGGGTGCGTATGACGCGAACATCTACGCTGCGCTGCACGATGTAATTCCGTCATACGCTCGAGCGACAGCGACTGGCACGATGCTCGCGATTGGCGTTGTCGGCGCAAGTGTGTCGTCAATCACGTTTGGCGCACTCGCGAAACCGTTCGGACTCGGCAACTGCTTCGCGATCTTCTCGAGTCTGTTTTTCATCGGTGGCGTGCTGATTCTGACGCGACTCGGTGCGATCCGACAGGACGTCGAACGGGTGCGCAGCACCGCATCCTGACGTTCTCCAAACGATTCAGTTTCTGTATCGAGACTCCGCAACCGGCAGACGAACCTCGTGTTCGTCTCCCCATATTCATCCAATAGAGCGAGCTGCGGGCCGCAGCTCGCAAGAGGCACCATCATGAAAATTCAAGACTCCAGTCGTTTTCCCGCACCGGTCTATACCGAGACTGTCCTCTCCCCCCTCTTCGAAGGCGCCAAACAGCACCATCGAAATTTTCAACGTGTCGACCGCGCGCATCTGGTCATGCTGAAGGAAACGGGCGTGATCGACCGCGAGACGGCATCGTCGATCGGCCGTGCGCTGCTGGATATCGAGCGCGAACTCGATGTCGACGCGTTGACGTACACGGGAGAGTTCGAAGACTACTTCTTCCTGATTGAAGGAGAGCTGAAGAAGCGGCTCGGCGTCGATATCGCAGGGCGGCTCCATACCGCGCGGTCGCGCAATGACATGGATCACACCCTGTTCAAGCTCGCCATGAAACCCCAGATCGACACGCTGCTGGTAAAGGGTCGCCTGCTCGCGCGGTCCCTGCTGGAGACGGCGCAGCGTGAGCAAGCAACACTGATCGTTGCCTATACGCATGGGCAGCCGGCACAACCGACCACGTTCGGACACTATCTGGCAGCAGCAATCGAGGTACTGTTGCGCGACATTGACCGCCTTCAGGGGGCGCGTGAACTCGTCGACTTGTGTCCGATGGGGGCTGCGGCGATCACGACGACCGGGTTTCCGATCGATCGACATCGCGTGGCAGAGCTTCTCGGATTCTCCGCACCGCTCAGAAATTCCTATAGCTGCATCGCGGCCGCCGACTATGTGACGTCGACGTATTCTGCAATTGAACTGATGATGCTGCACCTTGGCCGACTGGTGCAGGACTTCCAGTTCTGGTCGAGCTTCGAAGTCGGCCAACTCTACGTTCCGAATGCGTTCGTCCAAATCAGCTCGATCATGCCGCAGAAGCGCAATCCGGTACCGATCGAACATCTTCGACTGTTGGCATCGCATGCGATGACGCGCTCGCACGCGATGCTGACCGTCATGCACAACACGCCGTTCACCGATATGAACGACAGCGAGGGCGAAACCCACACGCAAGGCCACACTGCATTCGCTCTCGCCGGTCGGGTGCTGGATCTGCTCGCCGGATTCGTGAAGGTACTGACGGTGAATGAAGACAAGGTCCGCGCGAACATTGGAAGGAGTTGCATCACGGTCACGGAGCTGGCGGATACGCTGGTACGGACCGAGGGACTTTCGTTCCGGCAAGCCCATGAAATCGCCGCCCATACGGCTAAAGCCGTTGTATCGATCGAAAGCAGTCTTGCCGAGCGCGGTTACCCGTTTTTCCGAGAAGCATTCGTGGAAACATGTGATCGCGTGCCGAGCATCGACGAGTCAATGTTCCAGGAAATCGTCTCGCCCGAGCATTTCATCTCGGTTCGTGACCGTTTCGGCGGCCCGGCTCCAGCCGCACTCAACGCAGCCCTGGAGGCATATGCCAGCAGGCTAACTGAATTCGACGAGGTCGCCGCGGCGACGTCCGAGCGCGAGGGCCATGCCACCGCCAATCTGCGAACCGCCTTTGCGAGCGTCGTCGAAGCTTAGATTCGGATCGACTATCCACCTGCATCGCCCGCTGTTCTGTCCGAGGCGCTCTTGCCACGGGGCAGTCGCAGCGCGCGATGTTCTCCGCGATCAGCCGACGCGATACCCGATATGCGTTTTCCGGTCCATCGTTGGGCGAGCACAGCGCACAGATGCCTCGTTGGTTTTCTCAATCACGCTCTCTATGCAACACAGCCTCACTCGCGCCTTCACGTTCATTCTCTATGGCGGCACCGGCGATCTCGCGATGCGGAAGATCCTGCCGGCGCTCTATCAGGCACATCGCGACGGTAAGCTCGCCACGAATGGCAGAATCGTCGCCGTCGCCAAACCCGAATTGGACAGCCATGCGTTCTCGGAATGGGTCAATGAGCGCGTGCGCCCGCATGCGTTCATCGCGTGCGGTGATGAAGCAACGTGGTCCAGCTTTCTTGCGCGGTTGTCCTACGTCAGCCTGGACCTCGGCAGCGAGCGTCAATTCGAAAAACTGAGTGAAGTGCTGAATGCCGAGAATGCGCAGGATGCAGTTCGTGTGCATTATCTCGCCACGGCTCCGTCGCTGTTCGTCCCGATTTGTCGAGGTCTTGCCGCGACCGGCTTGAATGCTGGCGCTCGAATCGTATTGGAGAAGCCACTCGGCCATGACTTGGCTTCCTCTAGATCGATCAACGACACGGTAGGCGAAGTCTTCCATGACGACCAGATCTTCCGGATCGATCATTACCTTGGAAAGGAATCAGTTCAGAACCTGTTGGCCCTTCGCTTCGCGAACGCATTGTTCGAGCCGCTATGGCGTCGCGAATGGATCGACAATATCCAGATTACTATCGCCGAGAATCTCGGTGTCGAAGCGCGCGGCGCCTTTTACGATCAGACCGGTGCCCTAAGGGACATGGTGCAGAACCATCTTCTGCAATTGCTCGCGATCACCGCGATGGAGCCGCCACAGAATATGTCCGCGGACGCGGTTCGCAACGAGAAGTTGCAAGTCCTGCGTGCCCTGAAGCCCATCAATGTCGATGACATGCACCGTCAAGTGGTATTTGGTCAGTATCAACGCGGCTACTGGAAGGGCGAACCCGTGCCGGCCTATGCGGCCGAGACGGGCGTACCGACCAATACCCAGACCGAAACCTACGTTGCGTTGAGGGTTGAGATCGAAAATTGGCGCTGGGCTGGAGTCCCGTTCTTCCTCCGGACGGGAAAGCGAATGCCCGAACGAGTTACCGAGATTGTCGTCAATTTCAAGCCCGTTCCGCTTTCTGTTCTCGGGCCGTCTGTTTTCGCTGCGGGTGCGAATCAATTGGTGATTCGTCTGCAGCCCGATGAATCGATTCGTCTCTACTGTCTTGCAAAGCAACCTGGCGACGGTATGCGGCTACAGCGCGTGTCACTCGATCTCGCATTCGATCGTGTGTTTCCGGGGCGCAGCATGGACGCGTACGAGCGACTGCTGCTCGATGTAATCGATGGGCGCCTCTCACTCTTCGTGCGACGAGACGAACAAGAACAAGCGTGGCAGTGGGTACAACCGATCCTCGAGGCGCCGGCGCGTGATCTACACCCGAGGCCGTATGCGGCGGGAACGTGGGGGCCGGCTGCAGCCAGTTCACTACTTGCCGCTGCAAGGACATGCTGGCGGGAAGAAGAAAACTGACGAACTCACGCTGCCCCAAAGTTTCGACGAATTTGTACCTTGTATGAGATGCGAGATGAGCGATTTGAACTTGCAAGCCGACGACAGTAGCAACGTGGAGTACTGCGTCGATGAACCGCGATTACTTGCCGACGTCGGCGGAACCAACGCGCGCTTTGCGCTCGAGACGCGCCGCGGCCGATTCGATCATGTTCGCGTCTATCAATGCAGCGGCTTTCCAGGCATTTGCGAAGCCATTCACAGATACCTGCAAGAGGTGGCCGTCGCGCGTGTTCGTCACGCGGCTGTGGCAATCGCGAATCCCGTTGATGGTGACTGGGTAGCAATGACCAATCATGGTTGGCGTTTCTCGATCGACGCGACAAAGCAAGCGCTAGGCCTCGATGACCTTTGCGTCGTCAACGACTTCACTGCGTTGGCAATGGCATTGCCGTATCTGCGTGAGTCTCAGCTCCGCCAAATCGGTAGCGGCGTGGTTCGTTCCGGCGGGGTCGTCGGTCTCATCGGCGCTGGTACCGGATTGGGCGTCTCGGGTCTGATACCAGCCAGTGGACAATGGATACCGCTCGCCGGCGAAGGCGGACACGCAACCTTTGCGCCTTCAGACGAACGCGAAGTCGCCGTCCTGCGGTATGCATGGAAGGTCTGGCCTCACGTATCGTTTGAGCGTCTTGCGTCCGGCCCTGGCATCGCAGTCATTTATCGCGCGCTCAAGGCACGATCCGATGGCCACGACGGTGATTTGCCGACGGAGGAAATTGTCCGCCGCGCACTCAATCTTGATCCTCTGTGCGCCGAGGTCCTTGATTGTTTTTGCGGCATGCTCGGAACGGTCGCCGGCAATCTCGCGCTGACGCTCGGCGCGACCGGCGGTATCTATGTCGGAGGAGGTGTTGTGCCTCGATTAGGGGAGTTTTTCGAACGTTCGCCATTCCGGCAGCGCTACGAAGAAAAAGGGCGATTCAACGCGTATCTGCGCAATATTCCGACGTTTGTGATTACCGACGAGTACCCTACGTTTTTGGGCGTGTCTGCCATTCTGGAAACGTACCTCAAGAGCGGCGCACGCCCCGGACATGCAGGTCAAGACAGGGGTTCGATTTAAGCCCGATTGCGAAGTTTTCGGGCGGGCGCAGATTTATTCTCCGGCCCGCTTGAACTCCATCAACGAATGGTCGATCTGTTCTGCTTCGCCTTAGCATTTCCATGGGCGCCCGTTGCACGACACTCCGCTGAGGCGGGCACGGCTCTACCGAGCTTCAGCTTGCTAGGCGTGCAGCCGCATATGGCGGCGCATGGAGTACTCCAGACTCCCGGCTTTTTGCTGCTGAATTGCATGCTCTGAGCAGCACATGCCACGCTTGCGTTCCCACGCCACGATGATCACGGGCCCCGTAACGCATCGGTGATCACCCGGGACGGGAAGTGAAATAAATGGGGCCACGACAAGGAGCCGTGAGACTTGCCCGGACTAACGAGCCGTGCGAACTGCATGGGACGAGGAAATATCGCGTCCATCGTATAGCCACGAACGATCGAGATGCACGCCGAGTTCCGTCGAATTCTCATCGGATTCAGCCAAGATCCTATTCAAGGACCGAGTGTGGCCACCGCCGATAAGAGTCACACCGGCGCGCTCGCCGCTTTCTGCACGAGATGTACCGAGGGAGCCGGACAACTGTCCAAAGACAGCTTTTCTGAGAATTTTCGTGCCCAAGGACACTTTTTCTGAGACGAGCAGCGTGCACTCGTCTCAGAAAAGATGTCCAAGTCCTTGATTTTTCAAGAGGGGCAAAGACATCTTTTCTGAGAGCCCACAACACGTTGTTGTCTCTCAGAAAAGATGTCCGCAGTCTCAATAAGTTGTCTTTGAATAAAAGGCGACATTTTACGAACCAAGGATGCGATCTGCGTCGCCTTGTAATGAATCGCGGGTCGATATTTCTCGGAAGATGTTTTCGACACAATGTTCGATCGGCGACGTCATATCTTTGTTGCCGCGTTGAGAGCGCTCGACCACCACTTCACTTCGGATACGTGCGCAAGACTCGGACGTATAGCCGAGATTGGTCTTGCTTGGAGATTCGATGTACTCGTCGTTCCAAAGCGTCGACGTATGGCGGGATCCTATTCGAAACGGCTGTCCGAGGTCCCGATATGTTGCTTTTGAAGAAAAAGTAACATCACACGGGCTGATGGCTGGATCTGCGTCATTCTTCAAAAAATCTTCAAAAAAAGTGAGTCCGACTTCGAGGTAAGACGGTTGCCCTGGCACTTGAACTCAGCGATGCAGATGCGACGTCATTGCTCGACGCCGCCCGAGATTCTCAGAAGAAGTTGCACCTGCCGGAGGATTTGCATTCGGACGTACTGTCTATCTTCTCCCCGAATGGACTGACATTCTCACTTCTTGGTGACGTAAATTTTGTGAGATTCGTTACTTTGCTACTTCTTGCTATCGAGACGATCAAGATAGAGCGGTGTTGGATGTCAGTCCCTTCGAGCTAATAAAGCGTCGCTCTGAGACTTATGTGCGAGAAACACGGACTCATCGGTGTTACCTGCTGCAATAACGCACCGTAACGCTCTCGCCTCGACATGGCGATCAACCGCATCACCCGTGCTATCGTTGGCTACGGTATGCTTCATACGTTCGCTTCACTCGTGCTGGCTCACCGCTGACATTGATCTCGCGACTCCGGGTGTGACCGTTCCTAGTCACAATCGAGTTCGGTATGACGGGCGTCTCATGTTTTTGCAGGTTTGACTAAATAAAAAGAATTGCATTTCACCAAACAAGCGTCATTTTTTGGAGATGGCAGGTGATAAAATGAAAAGCGCTTTTGTGGTAATGGCAATATGGTCGATGGCTTGGTGTAACAGTGGGTATTGCTACAACTTAACAATATCGGGGGATATCAGTAATTTTACCGACCCCGAGGCCAAGGAATATGTATTTACGGAAGCCGATCTGATGCGACTTCCGGTCAGGACGATCCGAACGTCCACAGCTTGGACGCCAGTCAGTCTGTTTGAAGGTGTTTCGGTACTGGATATCTTGAAGAAAGTCGGCGGCAAGGGGAAATATATCACTGCATACACGCTGGATGACTACTATGGAGATATTCCAATATCGGATTTTGAAAAATATGGCGCCATTCTTGCCTACAAAATGAACGGCAAATATCTTTCCATAGAGAATTTCGGGCCGTTATTTATTGTTTATCCTAGAGACACGGGTGGGGGGGAGTTGAGTGGCCCGCTGTACAGTACACGATTCATCTGGCAAATATACAAAATCATCGTGAAATGAAATTGGACAAATTGCCGCGTGCGAGCGGCGTGTACGGCTACTTTCTGGTGCTGACGCTCCTGATGTTGGCGGCAATGTCGTCTGCCGTCTATTGCTACAACAACCTGTTCTCCGAGCGAAATTTCCTCTCGCTCGTCGGGACGCAGGAAAATTACGCATCATCCACAGCACAGTTCGAATCCCGTCTTGCCGACTTTGAATTGCTTCTCGACAGGAAGGATTGGGGTTGCCTGAGCCAGTGCAAGGATGTGACGACGGAATTCAAGATCCTTGAGTCAAAGTTCTTTGTTCTATCGAATCACTCGGAATCTACCCGGTTACTTTATGTGGAACCGGGCTACGCGGAACAGGTGGACCGGATCCGAGCGTTGTTCTCGGACGTGGAGCAAATTCTGGCTCGGCCCAAGGTCCCTTCGGTGCAACTGGAGGCGGCGGCACTGAAGATACGGCGGGTGCGGCTCGAGGCACGGAACCTGTCGACGCTCGCCGCGCATGCCGAGGCGAAGCAACGCGATCGCACCTACCAGATGTTCCTGTTGAATCGTCAGATTATCCTGATCGGTGTATCGATCATTATCATGTCGGCCGCGATTATCGGACTCGTCACGATCTTCAACATCAGGCAGCAAATGAAGACGATCCGGCAACAAGCGCGTGCGCTGGACGCGGAGCGCCGGGCGACTGCTGCTGCGGGCGAGGCGATTCGGGCCAAGAACGCGTTCCTGGGCGCGATTGGCCACGAACTCAGAACACCGCTGCAGAGCATCATGTCCGCGATCGATGTGATCGCCGGATCGAGGATCGGACTCGAGCATACCGACACCATCAAGCGCCTGGAGCTTGCCGTAGATCAGATCGAATCGCAGATGCGCGATCTTGCGGACTATGCCCGGCTCGACAGCGGAAAGCTCGAATTGCGAAACAGCGATTTCGAACTTGAACCGATCCTTCGTGCAACGGGTTCCGAGGCGGTCGCGCTGATTGGCAAGAAGCCAGTCAGGCTGATCTGCGAAAGTCAGGGGCTGGACGGCGTCTATCTGTATTCGGATGCGGTCAGGATCCGGCAGATCATGACGAACCTGCTGTCGAACGCGATCAAGAACACGAGGGATGGGGACGTCAAGCTGTCGTGCGAGCTACAGTCTGCCGGAAGCGCCGGACGTCTGATTCTGAAGGTTGAGGATACGGGCGCCGGCATCCCTGCGGACAAGCTTGAATTTATTTTTCAGCCATTTACACAGATCGGTCAGCGACAGTCGAACATTCATGACGGCGCGGGCATGGGACTGTCCGTCGTGAAGGGGTTGGTCGACCTGTTCGGTGGCGAGATTCGCGTGAAGAGCGAAGTTGGCCGAGGCAGTGCATTCACAGTGAACCTGCCCGTGAAAGTGTCCCGTGGCGACAATGCGTTGCTACCGGTGCCGGGCCGACAGGAATCGCCCGAACCGTCTACGTTCGCGTCGCCTCCTCACGTGCTGGTTGTCGACGACAATCCTTCAGCACTCAGGGCATTCGCGTCGCTACTGGATCAGATCGGCTGTACGCACGAGCCATGCGAGTCGGCGGAACGGGCGATACAGAAGCTCATGAGGCGCCCGTACGACGCGCTCATGCTCGACTTGAACATGCCCGAGCGCGATGGCATCTCGGTCGTACGTGAATTACGTCTGACACGCGGCCCGAACCACCGGATTCCGGTAATCGGCGTCAGTGCGCACGCGCCCGAGTTGCTGACGAAGGAACAGACGGCATTGTTCGATGACTATCTGATGAAGCCGGTCCGCCGGGAGGTACTGTTGCGCACGCTGGTGCGCCTGACATCCGTCAGCGATTGAAGTAACGATCGAATGCAGCCTTGATTACCGATAGCCTGATCGGTTTCTCATAGGGCCCGAGGATGTCGAAGGTCCGCATTGCGCGAGCGATTTGCGACTCGCGCTCCGAGGTGTTGAGTTGTCCGGTCAGCACAAGAATAGGAGCATCGGGATTCTCGGATTGCCTTATCTTCGTCATGCAGCTCTCCGAGGTGTCCTGACCGATGATCCAGTCCACGACGAAACCGTCGAACATCTGATCGCGGACCGCATCGTTGAAGGACTGGATATCGTAATAGGCCTGCGTGTTGAAACCCTGATTACGCAAGTACTTGGATAACTCGTCGGCCGCCTCGGCCGAGTCGTCGAGAATCGCGATGCTTAAGCGGCGGATCTCCTCGACAGTTGGCCTGATCGTGACCAGGCGCACGCTGTGCAGTTGACCGTCAGGTGCATTGTCTGCTGTATGGATGAACCAACGACCGTCGGTTTCCAGTGCGACCAGATCGCCGCGCTGGTCCGCAGACAAGGCCAGGCCGATATGCGCTTGGCACGGAATCGCTGTGTTACCGATAACGAGCGACGCGGCGGTTGGGTCTCCCTCCACGGGGGCAGAGTCTGCTTGAGACTCGCCAAACAGTTGGCCGACGTCCTCGCCGAACTCCGCGGTAATCTGATTGACTTGGTGAATCGCCCAGGGGCTCTGGCCTTTCAGCTTTCGATGAGCCTGCGAGAAACTCAGGTTCAGGATCCGACTGATGGTGCCAGCGTGTTGACGTCTGCCGATGCCGTTCTTTGTCAGAATTTCCCTGATCCGTTGGGCGATCAGAGCCGCGCTGACGTCGTGTTCAGAACTTTCCATTTTCAATAGTGGATGATGAGTCGAGGCGTGCCGGTGTTACGGGCCGTCCGGCAGAGGGGCGCCGCAGGCTGGCAGTGTGAACGTTGCGATTCACGCTAAGTATTACACGCATGACCGGCCTCCGGGGACGCTATCACGAGCACAAAACATCGCGTTTCATACCATAAACGCCGCACCGCCACCTCTTCCCTCTCTAATGTTGCATAACATGTGAGGTTGTTTTCTATAAAAACCCTTGACACGCGATTCCCGCCGTCTAAAATGCCTTTCCATGCGATGTTTTTGTTGCGCGAGATGCCATGTTTTTTGGCGACCCGCACCCTCTTCGCTTTCGATGTGTGTCAAGTAACAGTCGTGTCGCCCCAAATCGTGCTCTGCATCCGTGCGATCGAAGGTATCCAACACGACCTGCGTCCTGTTTCACCAAGCGTCTCGTAGTCCCCAGAAAAAAGCATCGGCCAACCATGCAGATGCTCGACACAAGCAGCTAATCAGGATAGCTAATGACAATCGATCGGTATCCCACCGGTTTCAGAGTAACCGTCTACGCAGGATCGTCGTTTGGCGCCAGTCCGGCGTTCTCCCGCGAGGCAGAGCGGTTCATTACGGACATGGTGTCGTCAGGCGCGGAGATTGTGTATGGCGGCGGAAAGGTCGGCTTGATGGGCGTGGTGGCCAAGGCGGCACTGAACGCCGGGGGCAAGGTCACGGGTGTCATCCCGCGAGCGCTGACCAGCGCGGAGATTTCCCATACATCATTGAGCACCCTGCACATTGTCGATTCGATGGCAACACGCAAGAAGCTGATGGAGGATCTGGGCAACTGCTTCGTCGCGCTGCCCGGTGGCATCGGAACGATCGAAGAAACCATCGAGGTTCTGTCGAACCTGATCCTTGGAAATCACAAGAAGCCGATCTTCCTGCTGAACGTCAACCACTATTGGGATCGTCTGCTGGATCTGGTCGCCCATGTCGTAGAGGCAGGATTTGCCAATGCGCTTGAAGGAAAGCTCTTGATGCGGATCAACAGCAACGCAGAGCTGTTGGTCGGGCTGAAGCAATGGAGTCCACCGCTTCCCCGTTGGGGTGAGAGCTGATTGCTGTTGTAGTTCCGTTTGTAGAAGTCGGGAAGTCGAAATTTAACCATTCAAAAATAATCATGGAAAATTTACTTCTGAAAACCAATCCGAGGGCCGACGTCCATCATGGATTCACCAACATCTACGGCGACACTGTCGATGATCTGGTGAGGCAAGGCATTCGCAACATCGTCCAGGAAGGGCGGCCCATCAAGTCGCGGGCCGGAGACGCGACCCAGGCTTACGGCGTCAACTATGTCCTGAACAATCCGCGCAATCGCGTCCATTCGCTTCGCAACGGGGCAAAGAAGTACTTTTGTCGCGAGCTGATCGCATACTTCAGCGGCAGTCTCAAGGCAGAGAGCGGACTAGCCAATGCATCGAAATTCTGGATGACCCTGATGGACAAGGATGGCAACGTCAACTCGAACTACGGCTATTACGTATTCTACGAGCCCGTCGAGAAATACGGTAACCAGTACAACTGGATCGTCAGCATGCTCACTGCGAACCAGGATTCCCGCCGCGCAATCATCAACATCAACCAGAACTATCACAAATCGGACACAAAGGACTTTCCTTGCACGATCGGGATGCAGTTTTTCATTCGAGAAAATCATCTGTATTGCGAAACGATTTCACGAAGCACGGACGTCATTACCGGTTTGCCGTATGACATGGGCTTCTTCTCGTTCATACATGAGCTGATCTACAGCGATCTCGTGTCGCGCGGGTGCAATCAGCTCAAACTGGGATCGACGATCATGAAGACCACGTTTACCCAGATCTACGACCATACGATGTCGAAAGCCAAAGACGCGATCGACGGGCGCGGCGAATCGGAGGTAATGCCGCTGATCCTTTCTGCCAGCGAAACGCTTGACGACATCTACAAGGGATCGGCGAAGACGGACATCATGAAATGGATCTACGACAATGCCGAATGAAACAACAGTGATCGCGATTGCATCGGAGAACGCGGCGAAGATCAACGCACTTCGCGGCGTGGCGGACGCGGTTTTCGGATCGTACCGAATTGTCGCCATCGCAGCTGAATCGGGCGTGTCCGAAACGCCAGCCAGCGACGTCGAGGCAATCCGGGGATGTGCGAACCGACTCGCCGCAATGCAGTCGTCGTGCAAAGAAGCCGTCGACTATTGGGTTGCGCTCGAAGGGCTGGTCGAACGGACCGCATTCGGTGACTTCGTCTACGGTTGGGCGGCGGTTCTCAAGACGGGGCGGACGCGACCAACCTATGGATGCAGCGGAAAAGTCATGCTTCCGACCGGGCTGATCGACGCCATGCCTGCCGGTGCTCGATTGTCGACGTACGTGAAGGATACGCTGGACGCGGACGGCGATAGCTGGATCGATGTGCTCGGAACAAATGGATTCCTCACTCGCGGACTCTATGACCGGACCATGGAGTTCGAGACTGCCATACGCTGTGCGCTCGGTTCGTCTCTGCATGTCGACAACGCGGAGCGTGTGTTGCCATGAGCGATGATGTTCTGTACGCAAACATCGAATACTTCGAACCCGAAACCTGCGGGCGCGTGAAGGCCGACATCCTCATCGGCGAAGGCGTGATTCGTGACATCTATCCCCCAGGGGAAGGACCGCGCACCGGAAACCAGGTGATCGACGGCGCGGGCTGCCTGATGTTTCCCGGGTTGGTCAACGCACATCTGCATCCGAGCAAGGAACTCTACGGCGACCTGCACGATTTTTCGCCGATCCAGGTCGTGCTGGACACCGTACATAAAAACAACGCGCTCGAGAGCGAGCAAACTCAACGGACGTCGGCACTGTACAGCATCCTGCGTAATGTGCGGGCGGGGGTGACGAGCTTTGGGATCTTTACGAGCCGCTTCGAGACCGATGCGCACGCTTGCGAGGCAGTGGGGGTACGCGCGTCGATTCAGTTCTGCCAGAGTGACCAGTGGCTGGGCACCGGTAGCAAGCCGGCCGCATATGGAATCGACGAAATCCTGAGCAGATACGAGCGGTCCGTTGCAGGGTACGAATCTTCACGGATCCACTTATCGCCTGCGACCGCCTCCGAGTTGTCTGCAAGCGATGACCTCGTGCGACAGTTGCATGCGGTCGCGAAGCGCTCTGGCAAGAAGTTCGCAATGCACATCCACGAAGGACCCACACAGGTCGCATCGTTCAGGGAGGTGCGCGGCACCCGTGCGCTTCACCATCTCGAATCGCTGGGTGTGCTGGACGAACACGCCACACTGGTACATGC
Source organism: Burkholderia sp. Ac-20344 (assembly GCF_017104975.1). Classification (NCBI taxonomy): domain Bacteria; kingdom Pseudomonadati; phylum Pseudomonadota; class Betaproteobacteria; order Burkholderiales; family Burkholderiaceae; genus Burkholderia; species Burkholderia sp. Ac-20344. The sequence continues at coordinate 88,012 of NZ_JAAGPP010000006.1, read as the reverse complement.
CAGTAGTGTGGACGACTCCGACATCGAGATCTTGCAACGGACGAGAGCGAACCTGATTCATTGCCCGATCAGCAACAGCTTTGTCGGTGCGGGCCGGATGCCGGTCAGGAAATTTCTTGATGGCCAGCACGTCGGTCTCGGGACCGACGCTGCGATGGTGAATCCGGAAAACCGCCTGACGAATGACGCGATGTTCTGCCTGTACCACCATGGCGTACACGACTTGACGGAAAAGCCGGGCGCGCGGGACGTGTTCCGAATGTTGACGGTATCGGGTGCAGAAGCGATCGGCCTGCGGCGCCTTGGCGCAATCCGCGCTGGCTGGCTGGCCGATTTCCTGATCTACCGGCGCGCGCGGTTGAGCGAAGCGTATAGCGACACGCCGATCGGCAATCTCCGATTGCTGCGGAACGAAAGTCCGGATGAAGTTTTCGTCGGCGGAACGAAGATTTTCGCCGATGGCACTTTCTTGTGCTGCGACGGCGACGCATGGCAGGCACGGTTCGCGACACTCAAAGAAGGAATCACGGCATGAAGAAGATCGCATTTTTGTTTTCCGGTCGGGGTTCCCTGATCCGGTCGGTCATGAAAGGCGTCGATCGTGCATCCGTGCCGGCGGAAATCGCACTGGTGATCACCAATAACAAGGATTTTCCGGCCACCGGCGGGACGCTGATCGATCGCTTCGACGTTACGCGAATCCTGCACTCCGAATTCGCCGACCGCGATCTGTTCGAAGCGGCTATCGCGTGTCAACTCGACGCGCACGGTGTCGACCTGATCGTCCTCGGAGGATTCCGCCGGATATTCTCGCCGGCTTTCGTCAACAAGTACGGGACCCGGACGATCAATACGCATCCCTCGATTCTTCCCGCGTTTCCAGGTGACAAGGCGCAGCGGCGCGCACTCGATGCCGGCGTGAAGGTGACAGGCGCGACGGTGCATTTCATCAACGACGAGGTCGACGCGGGGCCGATCATCGATCAGGGCGTCGTGCGTATCTCGGCGGGTATGACCGAGCCGGAGCTGAAGGACGAAATAATCAAGGTCGAGGAAATCATCATTGCGGACGCGGTGAGAAATATTCTCGACGAGCGGATTGCTGTCGAGAACGGAATCGTGAGGGTCATTCAATGAAAGATAACGAAAAATCCGGAAACTTCGCGGTGGCGGTGGTCGTTGCGTTGATTCTATTCGTGGCGATTGTCAGCTTGGGTACGTCGCTTGCAATCTTGCCCATTTACGTGAACAAAGTGCTTGGCCTGTCGCCGTACTTCGTCGGAGCAGTCGTCGCAGCGGAGTCCGTGTCGACTCTGCTGTCGCGCGCCTATGCCGGTCGCTTCTCCGATACGCGCGGTCCGAAGACCGGGATGATCCGCGGTCTGCTGCTGATGTTCGTTGCCGGAGTGCTGTGCATCGCAGTGATCGGGGCAGGCGAGCCCGGTCGCTACCTCGCATTCGCCGTCGTGTTCGCCAGCCGGATTCTGATGGGTATCGGTGAGAGTCTGATCTTCACTTGCAGCGGAACTTGGCCCATCGGATTGGTGGGACGTGAGCACGCCGGCAAGATCATGTCCTGGGTCGGTATTGCGATGTTCCTGGGTCTAGCAATCGGCAATTACCTGGGCGTGTGGTCATATCAGGCCGCTGGATTGCTGGTCGGCGCCGCCGTGATGACGGCGCTACCGCTACTCGGAACCTTCGTCGTATGGTTCATCAAGGAAGTCAGCGTACACGACGATCACAGCCACCTTCCGCTCAGCTATGCGATAAAGCGCATCTGGAAGGCAGGGGCGGGTTTTGCACTGGCCAACGTTGGATATGCGTCGGTCACGTCGTTCCTGGCGTTGCTTTTTCTTGGAAACGGATGGAATGCCTATGCGGCTATCGCGCTCGCCCTGTTCGGAATCGGCTACGTTTCCGCCCGGTTGTTGTTGGGATGGCGGGCGGATTCATCCGGGTTGAACACGGTGATCGTTTCGCTGATTGTCGAGGCGATCGGATTGCTGTTGCTTGCCTATGCAAAGACCCCGGTTCAGGCCTCCGTCGGCTCTTTCCTCGCGGGCTTCGGGTTGTCGATGGTCTACCCGCTGCTGGCATTGCCGGCCATCAAGAGCCTCCCGGAAAAAAACATCGGACTGGCACTGAGTACTTACGAATCCTGCTTCGATATCGGTATCCTGATGGCCGGCGCTGCAGGCGGTGTGATTGCCTCGCATCTGGGTTATCCGTCGATCTTTCTCTTTGCATTCGTCTGCGCGCTGCTGTCGATCGTGTGCGCGTACCTTGCCTATCTACAGTTGTTCAGCGAAGTCAGGGCGACAGCATGATGACGCGCTGACTTCGAAGGCCGGAGGTGAATGGCATCTCCGGCTAAAGAGGCGATGTAGTGCAGCAGGTCTTCGGTGCGTCCTTCTGATATGCGTTGTTCGGCAGTCTTGTAGTCGAATGTGGGCAAAGGCTCATTGCGATACCAGAAGCGCGTGCTCTGCAGGTCGTCGGAGATATCGGTTGCAGCTCAGACGACCCGAAGTGCCACTCGAAGGAATTTCTGCACGCTTTCGAAGCCGGCCAAGCGGCCCGTCGTATATCGTGTGAGCAAGCTCGTTTTCGTTGCTCTAAAAGAATCGTGGGGGCCAGTCCGATAACCGAATGCACTCGCTGATTGGTCACGTCGCGCAGTTGCCATTGCTTGAACCCACATCCAATATGTCGCAGTATTGTTTATTGAAGAGGGAAAAGACATGCAGCCTGTCGTTGATAATGCAGTGCTATTTCGTCACGTAACGGCGGATAAGGCTGGCAGTTGGGGAAACCTGGTCTGGGAACGCGTTCTACTGATCCGCAAGAAACTGCTGCTGACTGGCGATTAATGATGCGCCGCAGGCGGTTTTCATACCATGCAAGGCGACAGCGCGACCTTCAATCGAATACTGGCTCGATCCCTGAATGATCGGGAATATGCCTTTACATTTCGGGCAACTGACCATATGGCCAACGCCAGCCGCTGGCTGACCACTGAGATCCATGCCTCCGAAGCCATCGAGCACGACACCGCCGTGATCGGTCATGTCACCCTTGCGAACGATGGGTTGCATTTTTGCCAACTCAATACGTCATTATTTATCAATTATTGATCGACTGTTGTCGTGATATTTCGAAAATATCATTTCGCATCGGTAAATTTCGGGTCCTTAACTATCTCATCATCTTCACTAGAGTAGTAAAGAAATCCGAGCGCCTTTGTTTCCACAAGAATACCTTCTGACATTTTTCCGCCTCCGACCAACTCTTGATCGATAAGCCAGTCGTCATACCCATCTACACATTGGCGCTTGTCGAAATCACACACGACAAGGCCAGCAACGTCCCCTTCGACGATAACATGATCGCCGATGTGGATATCTAGTCCAGATGAAACGTATTTCACGATGCGCCTCCTTCCTATCAAGGTGAGTTGAGAAATGGCTCAATCGGCACCATGCTTGACGTTAATTGCTCCGGCTTAAGCACATATTTTTGCTTCGCCCAGAAGCAAATGCATTTCGGATATGGTGACTGATTGGCCTGAAATATATTGTGATGCGACCCGTACACGCCATGTTGCATTTCATTATCAGGTATCACGTCGAGCGGCCTGTACCCAAATGTGCCAACTGCGATGATCTTCCCCGACACGGTTTTGCATGGATTGCATTTGTTCGGGCAGTCATCTTTTTCCTTGACCTTTTCTTGCGTACTGTCCGTGGACCTCGTCATGTACCAGATGCCCGCTCCGATCATGACCAGGGCGCCAACTCCTGCACCGATCAGTGTTCCGGGCCCGGGAACGACACTTCCGATACCAGCACCAATTGCTATCGTGCCAAGACCACTCGGATCGATCTTCTGTGTCGGAATGCCATCCGCATAGGCATAAAAATTTGGCCCGCCACGCAAGCCGATCGGATCCTGATTGATATATCGGCCTATAGCTGGATCGTAGTACCGGTGCCGGTTGTAGTACAGCCCGGACTCTCTGTCCCTGAATTGCCCCGGGAACCGGATCGGATTGTCGACCTCGTCGGCGATCATCGACTTCGTCTGCCCATAGCCGTCGCAGTCTGCCGCCCACACGACCCGACGCGTCTCGTCGTAGAGTTCCTGCGGCGCACCAAGATGATCGGTAATGTAGAAGTATCGTTTGCTGCGCTCGAGACGAGCCACCGGCCCGGCATGGTCCGGATGGGCAACGTAGGTCACGGACTCATCGTTGCGCGGAGTCTGCCCCGCGTGGACCTCTTGCAACATCCAGTCGCCGTCCCAGACGAATAGCGTTGTAGACGGCGCAGCACCGGCGGGCGTATGAACCTTTGCGATCCGTCGACCGAGCGCGTCGTAGCGGTATTCGGTGCGGCTGCCATCGGCCTGTTCTATGCTGCTGAGTTGATGCCCGTTGTCGTAACGGTAGCGCGTTTCCACGGATTCCGGTGTTGTTACAGGTGCGACGACATCCCTGCGGGTCAGCAACCTGTCGAGCAGCCCGGGATTGTGATCCGGCTCAGGCACATCCTGCAGCGCTCGCGCGACGCGTCCGATCCGGTTGCCGTGCCCATCGTAGCTGAAATCAAGTTGAGAGCGCGTCAGCCCGGCGACTGCAATGAATCGCTTCAACCGATCGCCAGGCGCCTCCGGGACGGCGGTCGCATCGGTCATCGACATAGCTGCGCTGTCGTCTTCCGATCCGTGGTCTAGCCTCGAGAGCAGGTTACCTGCCAAATCGTACCGATATATTTCACCTGACGGGTGCTGGACAGCTTCGCCGCCCAGCCGGTTCACACTGGCCAACCGCGCGAGCGGATCGTATTGGAAGTGACGCTCGCCTCGCCACGTATCGGCTAGTCGCGTGATCTGCCCGGCCGCATCGTAGTCCCACGCGCGCCACGGACGCGGTTCCGCACGTGGCTGCCCCCGCTCATCGAGATCCTGCAAGCGCTGCGTTTGCAGAAATCCGGCTTCGTTGTACGCAAACAGCTGCGCGATGGGGCCTTGAACTGCATGAATCGTCCGATGCAACGCATCGCGCTCGAAACTCGCCAGCGGTTCGCCGTCGAGCAGTAGCCCGTGGATATGACCACTGCCGTAACGTTGCCAAGTCAGCGTGCCGACGCTAGGCAACTGCATCCCGCTGCGGTTGCTGGCTGCATCGAACGTGTGCTGGAGCCGCCAAACTCGCCCGTGGTGCGATTGAACCTCGGCCGTGCGCCGTCCGGCCGCATCGTATTCGTACGTGATCTGCGATGATTCGCTGTCTTTCGGTTCATGGCGGATTTGCGTAAGCAGGCCACGAGCGTCGTAACCAAACGTAGTGTGTGTTCCATCCCCGAGTCGTCTCTCGATCGGCCGTCCCAGATTGTCGTAAAGCAGCGTCGTGCGCAATTGGCCATCATTGCCGTAATCGACTTGTGCGATCTGTTCGCCAGCAGCATTGCATTCGACTTGCTGGCGTCGGCCATCGAATCCCGTTTGTGCAACCATGCGACCCTGCGCGTCATACTCGAACGTGCAGCGCTCGCCTTTTGCATTGGTCAGCGCCACGACCCGCCCGAGCACGTCGTAACCGTAACCGGTGGTGCTGCCATCAGGCGCTTCAACCCGGACGATCTGGCCGTAGGCGTCCCGTGTCACCTGCGTCGTGCGCCCAAGCGGATCGGTATAGGCAATCGCCTGTCCCGTCCGATCGTATGCCGTTTTCCAGACGCCGAGCCCAGCCGGGGCGATCGCCGTGGGCAGTCCGGCAGCATTGCCGTAAAATTTGCTCGTCTGCCCGAGTGCATTCGTCTGGTGGGTTTGCCGCCCGCGCTCGTCGTAACCGTACTGCGTCGTGAAGCCCGAGCAGTCGGTGCGTGCGATCATCTGACCGGCGTCGTTGAATTGTGTTTTCGTAACGTTACCGAGCGCGTCGGTGTGTGCGACAGCCAAGCCATTTTCAAACGTGGTACTAGATGTGTTGCCGAGCGGGTCGATCTCCTTGACCAGATGGCCGTCGGTGTCGTATTCGCGCTGCCAGATATGCCCAGCGGGATCGGTAATTCGCGTCGGCAAGTTCTGGTCGTTGTATTCAATGCGCGTCAGCTGGCCTGCGGCGTCACGGATCGCGATCGGATTCCCGGTTGTGTCGCTGACTGATTGCGTCTTGCGGCCGAGCGCGTCGATGCGCGCCGCGACATTACCCGTCTCATCGAACTCGGTCTGGTCCGCGCTGCCGTCCGAATGAACGATCTGGTCGACTGCCCATAGGCCGTTGTAGCGGTACGTCGTCGTGTTCCCGAGTGCATCCGTCACCTGCGTCATCCGGGCGGTCGGCTGGTACGAGAAGCGTGCCTCGCGCGTCACGACTGGCTGGCCGTCGGCGTCGAGTGTGTACGCGTAGGTTCTGATGCAGCGCGCCTGTGGCGTCTCGCCGTCCCACTCGGCGACGAACGTTGCGCCGGCCGGCGTCTCGTAGCGCGTCAGCAGGTGCGTGTGATACGCGTATGTCCAGGTTAGATTGCCGCTGTCGATCGCGTGAACGAGATCGCCGTGATCGTCGTATCGATACGCGGCAAGTTTCTGCGTCGAAGTGCCATGCTCGTCGAGCAGATGGACCTCGATGATGCGGCCTTCACTGTCGTGCTGGCACGAGACCGTATGGCAGTTGTTCTGGATCTGATGCAGGTTGCCGCTCGGCGTATACCTAAACGACAGCGATTGCTTGTCGCGGGTCTCGTAGCGCTCCAACAGCCAACGATCGGATTCGCTCGGATGCGGGCTATACGTCTCGACGATGCCATTCGGAAAGCGTACCGCGTACCTCGTGAGCCTCTCGATACTGTCAAGCCGCTGAAGCGTGTATTTCTCGATCGGATGAAAGTGTTCCTGACCCGAATCGAGCAACGGAAATTGCAGCTGTCGGCCGTCGAAGTCGATATAGACGAGCTTCGGTATATCAGCGATCGTCACGCGACGTACTTCGGTCGCGTACTGAAGCTTCCATGCGATGCCGAAACTGCCGGTTCGCTGATCGGCGCTGCGATAACGCCGATTCCAGCGGATCGGCACTCTTCCTGGCAATGTGAAATCGTCGTGCGTGAGCAACTTCTGGCCAGTTGCAACGTCCACTGGATGCGCGCTAGTGGTCTTCTTAGCGCATTCCGCGCAATCGGCCTCCGTGACGGGCGCGAGACCTTTTGCACTGCCGCCGCTCTGCGTGACCGGTCCCTCGAGATAGATTCCCTTGCCCTTCAGGTGAATACCGGCCGCGTCGATCGTAATCATGCCGCCCGGACCGATCAGTTGCGCCGTCTTCGCGCCTGAGAGGCTTGCCTGGCCCGAGTCGGTGATTCGAATCTGATTGCTGTTCGCACTCTGGACCGGATCAGGGATTTGCGGGCTGAAGCTGGGGGAAATGTCGAGCGGCGTCTCCTGGTCTTTCTTGACCGCATCGCCGACGGCTTTGCCTCGTACCGTTACCTCATAGGTATGCCCGACGTGCGCGGTCCAGTCCTGCACCACGCGATCAACGCGATCCATGCCGACCGTGCTGGCCATCTGCAGTACGACATTGCGTAGATACAGGCCGCCGACGTTGACGTTGTAGGCCAGACCGACGTTGAGCATTTTGCCAAGTCCGACCGATTGCACCGAGGCCAGACCGACGGTCTCAAACTTGACGCCACCAGTCGATAAGGTCCAGTTCTGGCCAATGCTGGCCTTCTCGTCGTTCCCAACCGATTTTTCGCGATCGTTGCCGACCGAGTGCGATTCATCGTTCTCGACTTCGATGCGCTGATCTTTCTCCGCATGCAACCAGACTTCTTCTTGCCCCTTTCGGTCTTCGAAGCGCAGTGCGTTCGCCGTTCCGTTGTCGCCGCCTGTCGTTGAGCGTGTCAGGATGCCGCTCTGGGTCGCGTTGTCCGGCAGCGCCCACGGTGGCATGTTCGCCGCGTTGTAGACAGATGCAATAATTAGGGGGCGATCAGGGTTGCCGTCGGTGAAGGTCACGACGACCTCGTCCCCAATGCGAGGAAGCTGGATCATCCCGAATCCGCTACTGGCCCAGGGTTGCGCGACGCGCACCCAACACGAACTCGCCTGATCCTGCTTGCCGAGCCGATCCCATGGCAACTGGATTTTCACGCGACCAAGCCTGTCGGTGTAAATTTCCTCGCCTTTCGGCCCGACTACCACTGCCGTCTGCACGCCATGGATCGTCGGCCGCGGATTCGTCAGCAGCGGTCGATACGGAATCTTCTTGCGGATGCAGCGGAATTCGGCTGTATAGATTGCGCTGCCCGGCACGGTTAGGGCTTGCGACTCCGGCTTTGCCTGGTAGTTGTTCGTTCCATGGTGCCGGATCGACGTCAATAGAAATTGCCGGTCCTCGGGCTTCGCCTGCTCGTGATCGTAGTGCGCGTCGAGCTCGAAGTACCGCTCAAGCTCGAGCCTGCGATAGTGACTCTTGCCGACGAAGATCTTGCTGTGGGCAGCCAGCGCCTCGGTTCGGAATCGGGCGAGTTGTTCGCCTCGATCGGAATCGGGAAAACCGTGGGCACCGAGATAGTCGTAGAGCTCATAGTTGTCGACTTCGCCCTGATCGACAGCCGTGTCTCGTTCGACGTAACGCCGCGCACCAGGCGCTTTATAGTCTCCTGTCTTGAGCGCGACGCTACCTGACGTGAATTTGCGACGCGATACGAACGATGTAACGATCTGGTTGCTTTCTAGGATCTCGTCGGTCGAATAGCGCAGTACCGGACTGTACCCGGCAATGGGATCGGCGTTGATCGACGAGTCCGTGATGATCAATGTATGGCCGTCCTTCTTGTGCTCGAAATAGAAGAACAGCCCTTCTTCCTGCATCAGGCGCAGCGCGAAAGCGAGATCAGTCTCCTTGTACTGGGTACAGTAGCTGCGATTAATCGTTGGCGCGGACAAACGAAACACGACGTCACCGAATCTCCGGTATCGATGCATCACGTCGTTGAGGATATCGCCGACCGTCTGTTCCTGAAAAATCCGGATATCCTGACGGCGATCCATGAAGGCGAGCCACGGTCGGGCGACGGCCTCGTAGGTAGCAAGGCCACCATCTGTGCCGGTGTGTATAAAATCAGTGACGTAGCCGTGAAAATAGCGCACGTCCGTACTGGCAAGCGCGTCAGTCAGTTGCAGGGTGACCGTCACTGGCTTGCCGATCAGTTGCTTAAGCTCGATGTTCGGGTCCTGGGACGCGAGCATGAACTTCATTTCAAACAGTTCGCCCAACCCCTCTTCGCAGACGAACTCGGTCAGCACGAGCGCCGAGCGACCGGACAACGGCGTGTCGATCGTGAACAGCCGATTGTTTTGCAGCGCAAAGAATTGCTTTGCGATCTCTTGAAGGGAAATGGGCGACATAGGCGATAACGTCCTGTCGTTGTTGGTTCTTCTATCGGACCGGGAGACAGCCTCCTCCCATATATCGGTCCTCTCTCGTCAGGCATGCTGCCCGATCGTATGATCGTAGCAAAGTCGTTTTCGACAGGCACGATTTTCTGGCTATTGTTTCCTATTGATGCTGAACTGGCGGCATGTGCGTCATATTGTTGACGAATTGTGAATTAACGTATCGCCGCAGCTCGCGATGATATCGTCCGATGTGCAATGATCATTTGCGCCGCTGTGGTGCTTGCTCATTTACCTCGAAAAAAATCGAACTGCGAACTTTATTGGGTCAAAGAGACCAGCCACAGTACCCGTATTGCCCACCATAGAGGTGACCGCTTGAACCAACTCGCACTCCCATGCTTCCCGACAAAATCAAAATCAAATGCAACCAGACCCACAAAAATAGTGGAAAACCATACCCAACACCAAAAAAACGCGACCAATACAGTACTGGCATCATACATGCGGACTCCATATTATTTGCCGCTCATCGCCTATTAAAAAATCCGCCAGCGACGTGGGTGTCCCTGCATTAGAACCAAAACTGAATAGGCCAGCACCGGCAGCGCTCGCGGCCACTAGCTCGCTAGGATTCAAGGCTGGGCTTATCGCCAATGCGCGATCTATCGCTGCGGTCGCATTGGCGTCACTCAACGGCCATTTCACCTCCGAGGCTTGTCCACATGAACTTGCGGCGAGGTCATTGCTCCGCCGCCATACCAAACCCGGTGCAGCAAGCAATTGCGCTTTCACCGCTGACGCTGCTCGCAGCATCGAAGTGTCAATCTCCCCGCTTGTGCTGAGGAAGCACCCACAGCATCCGTCCGACCGCTTCCGCCTGATTCCGCGAGTGTGTCTTTTCATAGATGGCACGCAACTGGCTACGAACCGTCGCAAGCGACACACCCGCGCTGGCCGCACATTCGTCGGGCGTCTTGCCGCTGATCAACGCTTCAGCGACCGCGGCTTCGGCGCTCGACAAGCCGAACGATTGCCGCAGCTGTTGTGCGACGACGAGCGGAGCCCCGCTGCGCCGCCTGACCGTAATCAGCATCGTCGCATCGCCGAAAGTGCCATGGAGCGCTTGTCCGGACAATACCGCGATGCTGAGAAAAATTTCGTGCGCTGCGACCGACGTGCCGGAAAGGGCAAGGCTCTCGCTCTTTCGGGTCTTCGCGACGCGCGTCAACGCCGCCTTGAGCGCATCGTTCTGCGGCGCGCTCGTCGCGCTCAGGTGCCCGTTCTCGAGCTTGAGGCAGGTGGTGGCACGCAGCATCGACTCCGCCGCGTGGTTGACGAACAGGACGCGCGCGTGCCTGTCCAGTGCAAAGACGGACAGGCCCAGCTCCTCCATCAGTTCGGTACCGAGCGTGGCGTCGCGATGCAGCACGCTCGCGTCTCGCCACAGGTTGATCGAGCGTTGCAGATGCCCGGCCATACCGGTCAGGGCCGCGCGTTCTTCCGACGAATACGGCGTTCGGCCGTGCGCTCGCAATAACCCGAGCAGAATGTTGTCGCTGCCGGGGCGCGCGAAGCGAATCCCCATCAGGTAGCGAAATCCCGCCGGAATCTGATAGTCCTGGAAGAACTCGCTGCGCTCGACGTCGCGGTCGGTGAGGTGATCCTGGCAGCAAACGAATTCGCCGAGCGGTGCGTTCTCGACGAAGCCGCGGCGCGGATCGAGCGCGCCGTAATACTGCTCGTAGCGCGCGATGATTTCGTCGAACTCCGCGCGCGGCGAGTAGATCGAGAATTTCGGGGCATTGCGCGCGGCATCCCAACTGAACATGTGAAAAACGTTTGCGCCCAGCGATTCGGATACCCGATGAAACACTTCAAGAAAACCGTCCGGCTGCAGCGCGGCCTCGTAGAGGTCCCCGATGAGTTGGTCCCGTTGCATGCTTCCCCCGTCGCTTCGCGATCTTCGTATGTGGATTTTGTCTGACGATATTGATTCGAATACCGAATTTTTTTCAGGCTAACACAGGTTATTTGCGTTTCGTGCCGTGTTATTTCCCGATTTTCATCCACCTGAATGATGATCGCAAAAATCGGCTTTGCGAGAATCCTCGCCATCAAGCGTGCATGAGCGGTGCATATGACACGCATCAACCAGAAGGACCTCGGGGAAACGCAATGAAACTTACACCTGTCGTATCCGGTATTGCTGTGCTCGTCCTGTCGGCTTGCGGTGGTGGCAGCAGTTCCTCCTCGCCGCCGTCGGAACCCGCCGCGCAGACGGTCAGTGGGGTCGCGGCCGCCGGCGCTGCAATGCAGGCCGCCACCGTGAAACTGGTCGATGCGACCGGTAAAGCGGTGGACTGCCCGGCCGATGCGTCAACCGGCGCGTTTCATTGCACGGTGACTGGCCTGACCGCGCCGTTCGCTTTGTCCGCATACGGCAACGTCGCCGATTCGCAGGCCACGCTGATCGCGCTCAGCGCCACGGGCGGCACGCAGACGATCAACATCACGCCGATCACGAACGCGATCGCCGCCACGATCATCGGCGACAATCCGACCAAGCTGCTGGCCGACACCGGTTTGCTGCAAAGCAAGGTCACGGCCCAGGCGGTTGCCAGCACGGTGCAGGCCTATTCGTCGGCGTTGGCCGACCTGCTGGCCGCCACCGGCAATACGGGCGTCGACCTGATTTCCGGCCCGTTGACCGCGGGCGCGCCGGGTCTCGACCGGTTGCTCGACCAGGTGAAGATCAACGTCCTGCCGGACGGCGGCGTCCAGATCAGCTCGGTGGCGGGCGCGTCCAGCGATACGCCGGTGCAGCTTCAGCTCGCGCCCGGCGTCGCGCCGCAGGCGAGCGACAAGGCCAGCCTGCCGGCCGCCGCGACCATCAACGGCGCGGTCGTGTCGAACCTGCCGAGCGCCAGCGATCTGGCGGCATTGCAGCGCGCGCTCAACCAGTGTTTCGCCGGTTCGACCGGTGCCGCGCGCACGGGCGGCAGCGTATCGGCGTGCGGTCAGATCTTTGTCGACGACGTCGGGTCTGGCGCGTTGAACGCAGGCGTGCCTGCCGCGTACCTCAACAACGGGATGTCGGTCGACCAGGAGTTCGGGGCGCCGGCCGGCGGCACGCCGGGCATCGTGGCCGACGATGCAATGAACAACGCCAGCTTCAGCTTGCCGGAAGTCATCCGTGTCGTTGCCAGCGACACGATGTGGGTCAAGCTCGCGTGGACGCGCAGCGACGGCATTCGCGACGGCATGCAGCAGCATGTACAGCTTGCGGTGAAGGCGGGCAGTCTCGCAAACGGCGATACCGGCTGGCGCGTGGTCGGCAATCAGCGCGCGGTACTGAGCAAGGTCAATGCGAACGCGCAGAAGTGGGACTGGCTGAATCCGGCCAATCCGTCGACCGGGACCAACGCGTTCGTCGATTCGCTCAACCTGCAGGTGGGGGCCGTCGACGCAGGTGGCACCGCGGTGGACTTCGCGATCGTCAACGGCCCCGGCTTGCGTAACGGCGTGTTCCTCCAGCCGTCGAGCGGCACCTGCGACACGCTGAACATCCGTGCACAGATCGCAAGCGGGCAGACGCCGGCGCAGCTCGCCGCACTGGCGAAGAATGCGCAGTGCCGCAACAACTTCCGCCTGGCCGGCGTCGCGCAGGACCCGGCCAACCAGGGCCTGTTCACGTGGCCCGGCGACGCGCCGCGCAACAATACCGCATGGGCGAAGCCGCAACTGAGCGCCGCCGAGCTGGCCGACATCAAGCCGTTCAGCGCCTATACGATCGACGTCTACCAGAACGGCAACACGTCGACGCCGGCCAGGCACTACACGGTCCGGCTGCGTGCGCCGTCGCCGTCGCCCGACGCGCTGCGCCAGTACGCGTGGCACGATCTGGCGCAGTCCACACGCGACAAGCTGACGCCGGGCTCCGCCGGCACGTTCGCGGGCGGCACGACCTTCCCGCTGGCCTGGACGTCGAAAACGGGGCTGTCGTTCGTCAAGCGCGGCAACGTGCAGATTCGCGCAACCGCGGCCGGGCAGACAGCGGCGGTGTTCGTCAACGGTTCGGCATCGGCGACGCCGGTTCAGCCGGGCGCCGCGGTGACGCTCAACGTGCCGGGCGATCAGGGCGTCGCGTTCCCGTCGGTGGCCGGCTGGGCGGGCAGCACGGACTTCTCGTTCGTGAACCTGAGCTGGTCCGACCCGGCCGACACGCTCTTCACCGAGTCCTTCGAGTATGACCGGTAACGGGTAGCCGGGCGGATGCGCCCGGCGAGCGCATGGCCGACGGGACGGTTCGCCGTCCCGTCGGCTCGTTCGCATGACGACGCGCTGAGACAGTGCGGGTCGCAAGCGCGGAGATGTTGGCATCGCACGGCCGGACTACGTCACGCCGTGGCGGGTTTGCAAGCAGTCGATCAAGCGCGCTTGCCCGACAGATTCGATGCGTACGGTCGATTGGCGATGCGCGTCAGAGACGTTGCAGTGTAGTGGTCAATCCATCCCGGACACTGCACGAAGCGGCGATTGTCGAGGTTGAGCCAAGTCAGACTTCGTCACGCACGGCCATCTCAAGCGGCATCATCGCCGGCCCGATCGAGGCGAGCAGGCGCTCTTTCGATACCCCGTCGCGGGATTGAACGGAAATGCCGTGCAGCTGCGTCGCATAGAAATCGGCCAGCGCCTTGATGTCGGTGCCCCGCGCGAGCTGCCCCTGCTCGGCGGCAAGCTGCAGGCGCTCGGCGATCGACTGCGTGCGTGCGCGCCGATGGGTGGCCAGCCATTCCATCACACCTTCGTTCTCGGCCGAGTAGTTGGTCGCGGCGGAGACCACCATGCAGCCGTGTGGCTGGCCACGCCGGGTATAGGCGGCGACGGCATCGCGCAGCATCCGTTCGACGGCCGCGCGGACATCGGTTTCCTCGCCGAGCGCACGATCGGCGAACCCGCCTTCGCCTTGCTCGTAAAGCGCCACGGCTTCCTGGAACAGGGCTTCCTTGCTGCCGAAGGCGGCATAGATGCGCGCTGACGCGATGCCCATCGCTTCGACCAGGTCGGACATCGACGTGCCTTCGTAGCCGCGTCGCCAGAACGCAAGCATCGCGCGTTTCAGCGCCATGTCGCGATCGAATTCTCTCGGTCGTCCCGCCATTTCCCTTTCGTCCGTCGTCACATCGTGCGCCGATTCTATCGCGCGCCGTGTTGACACGCGCCGTTCCCGTATTCTATTCTTTGTCGATCAACAAACAATAGGAGTTGATCATGCGTACCCTCAAGGGCCCCAGTCTCCATCTTGCGCAGTTCGCCGACGATGCGGTGCCGTTCGACAGCTTGCCGAACATTGCGCACTGGGCGGCCGGCATCGGCTTCAAGGCGTTGCAGATTCCCGCGTGGGACGCTCGGCTGTTCGACGTGGAGACCGCCGCGGAAAGCCAGGCCTATTGCGATGACGTGAAGGGCATGCTGGCCGAGCACGGGCTGGAGATCAGCGAGCTGACCACGCATATCTTCGGGCAACTGGTTGCCGTGCATCCGGCGTACGACGCGATGTGCGACAACTTCGCGCCCGAGGCCGTGCGCGGCAACCCGGCCGCGCGCACCGCATGGGCGCTGGATCGGCTCGAGCGGGCGGCGCGGGCTTCACGCCGCCTGGGGCTGACCGACATGGGCACCTTTTCGGGCTCGTTCGCATGGCCCTACCTGTTTCCGTTCCCGCAACGGCCCGCCGGCCTGATCGAGACGGCGTTCGACGAGCTGGCGCGCCGCTGGCGGCCGATTCTCGACGTCTGCGATGAAAACGGCGTCAACCTCTGCTACGAGATCCACCCGAGCGAAGACCTGCACGACGGCGTCAGTTTCGAGCGTTTCCATGCGCGGGTCGGCCAGCACGCGCGCTGCAAGATGCTGTTCGATCCCAGCCATTTCGTGCTGCAGCAACTGGACTATCTTGCGTACATCGACATCTACCGCGAGCACATCCGCATGTTCCATGTGAAGGATGCGGAGTTTCTGCCTTCGGGCCGTCAGGGGATTTACGGCGGCTACAGTTCGTGGCTCGAGCGTGCCGGCCGCTTCCGGTCGCTCGGCGACGGTCAGGTCGACTTCAAGGCGATTTTTTCGAAATTTGCTCAGTACGACTACACAGGATGGGCCGCCCTCGAATGGGAATGCTGCCTCAAGAACCAGGAGGACGGCGCACGAGAAGGCGTTGCGTTCATCAACGACCACATCATCCGGGTGACGGAGCGCATCTTCGACGACTTCGCCGGTGCCGCGGTCAATCAACAGCAAATCCACGACATGCTCGGCATCGCCTGAGCCGGCCCCCCCATTGCGAGGAACAATCGATATGTCCGCTCAACTTCAGTCGACTTCGGCCGGCGCTCATGGTCTTGCCCATCAATACGTGCGCATCGACGGCCAGCGCATCCATTGCGTCACGGCCGGCGCAGGCAACCCGGTCCTGCTGATTCCGGGGTGGCCGCAAACCTGGTACGCATGGCGTCATGTGATGCAGGCGCTCGCCGCGCACGGCTTCATGGCCGTCGCGGTCGATCCGCCCGGCACCGGCTATTCCGACCGGCCGCATGCGGGTTACGACACGGGGCACACGGCGGCCACATTGCATCGCGTGATGGCTCAGCTTGGCTTCGATGTGTACCAGGTGGTGGGCCACGATGTCGGCATGTGGGTGGCCTATGCGCTGGCGAGCGATCGGCCCGACGCGGTGAAGTCGCTGGCGCTCACGGAGGCGGTGATCCCCGGGCTGGCGCCCGCGCCGTCGATCTTCGCTCCGCCGGAGGAGAACATCTTCCTGTGGCATTTCATGTTCAACCAGCTGGCCGACCTGCCCGAGACGCTGATTGCCGGACGTGAACGGGCCTACCTGGAGTTCATGTTCAACCGCTGGTCGTTCCGGCGCGATTGCGTGGCCGTCGATGTGTATATCGACGCGTATGCGGCGCCGGGCGGCTTGCGCGGCGGCTTCTCCTATTACCGCGCGATTCCGGAGACGATCCGGCAGAACCAGGAGCGGGCGCAGCGCAAGCTGACGATGCCGGTGCTCGCGATCGGTGCCGAACACGCCACCGGCGATGCGCCGCTGGTCACGATGCGCGACAACGCGACGGATCTGCAGGGCGCCGTCGTGCCCGATTGCGGCCACTTCATCATGGAAGAGGCGCCCGACGCCTTCATCGGCCATCTGCTGCCGTTCCTGGAACGGAGCCGCTGAACATGCCGATCGACGCAAGCATCGCCGCGCTGCTGGAGCAATTGGCCCAGGTCGAGCCGCCTTCGTCGCTGGACGCGTTGCGGCAGGCGACCGATACGACATTGCGGGGCTGGCATGGTCCGCTGGAAGCGGTCGATCGTATGGACACCTTCGCGACGACGCGCAGGCGTATGCGGAGCGATTGCGGGAGGCCGGCGTGCCGGTCGAGTTCGTCGTGTTGCCGGGGATGATCCATGCCTGCATCCATATGATCGGCGTGACGTCGGCAGCCCGCCAGGCGTTCGACGTGGCCGGAGCGCAGATGCGCAGGGCTTTCCAGCGGTGAGTGCATGGCCGAAGGGGGCGACTTGTGTGGGTGGTCGTACGGTCCGGCGGCCGCGCGATTTCGTGGGCGATCGGCGGGATGCTCGGCAACTTCATCGGCAGCATCGTCGCGGGCTGGACGGTGCGCGGGCCGGGATGGCTCCTTTTTATGGGAATCGCGCTGACAGGTCTGCTCGCATTCTGCGGGCAGCGGCCGGAATAGCCGGCGCGACGGTCGATGCAGCGTGAACTACCTGCGCCTCTGAACCCGCGCCTTCACACACTTGAACCACAGCCGCACCGCACCGACACCGCCCGCCACCGGAATCCGCGGCAACAGGAACGGATCGTCGGACGCATCGGCACAACCGCGCCGGGTCGTCGTCGCATTGCGGTAGCCGGCGGCGGCGACCTGGTCGCGGACGCGCGGATCCAGATCGCCGTACGGGTAGCAGAACGATTCGACGGGCTGGCCGCCCAACGCTTCGAGCCGCCGTTTCGATTCGGCGACTTGAACCTCCGACACGTGCGGTGGTACGTACGACAGCGCGACGTGATCGAGCGTATGCGAGCCGATTTCATGGCCGTGGTCGCGCCATGCGAGCATGTCCGCGCACGTCATGAGCGGCGAGCGTGCGGTATCGGCACCCGCATCCCAGTCGTTCTCGCCGCCGAACCGGCCGGCGACGAAGTAGCAGGTCGCGGTGAAGCCGAGCGCGTCGAGCACGGGCATCGCATGCGTCAGCACGTTGAGAAAGCCGTCGTCGAACGTAATGCCGAACACCTTCCCGCGGCGCTCGCCGCGCAGGTACGGCTGCAGTTCGCGCACGCTCAGGCCGCGGTAGCCGAGCCGCCGGAACAGCGTCATCTGGCGGCGGAACGCGTCGGGCGCGACGCTCAGGCCGCGCAGCCGGTCGGGCGGCGGCGGCAGCGTGCGGATCTGGTGATACATCAGGATCGGATAGCGCGTGGCGGGCAGCAGCATGAGCGGATCGCGAGAACGGGGCATTACGCGGCCTTGCGGAAAATCCGCAGGGTCTTGAAGTCGCCGATTTCGACGAAATCGGCATTCGCCGCCCATTGCTCGATGATCGGCTCGGCTTTCCGGTACGCCGACGAGCCCTTGTAGAACAGCAGGTGGCCGTCGCGCGCGGTATGGCGAGCGAACAGCTCGAGCACTTCGGCGTCGGTCTTCGCGCCGTAGCGGCTGTTCGTCTCGTCGCGAAATTCGCACAGATGGAACAGCGTGACGACGTCGAACGCCGGCAGCAGGTCCGAATTGCTCGTGTAGATGTCGCCGAAATAGGCCAGGTAGGTCTTGCTCACCTCCGGTTGCCGCGTGACGAGATCGACGTACGACTTGTATTCCTTCGGCGACGCCGTCACGCCGAAGACGGTGTTGTTCAGGTGCGGCCGCGCGCATTCCACGCCGACGTGATGATGGCCGCCGGTGCCGAAGTGATAGATGCGGATGCCGTTGAGGCGCGCGGATTCCAGCCATTCGACGAAGTGCACGTCGCACGGGCACTCCTGCGTGCGCAGGTCCCAGTACTTCTTCCAGATGTTCATTGCCATTAAACGGAGCTCATGGATGTGACCCGACGATAGGGGTTGTGTCGAATCGATTTCTGATAGACGGACAGCGTCGCGTCGACGAATCGCTCGAACGAGAACTCGCGCTTGCCTTTCAGCCGCGCGCTGCGTCCCATCGCGCGCACGCACGCGGGCTCGCGCACGATCGCGCGCAGGATTTCCCCGATCGCTTCGGGTTCGCGCGGCGGGACGACCCAGCCGTCCACGCCCGGTTCGACGTTCTCGGGCAACCCGCCCACGCGCGTCACGATCGCGGGGCAGCCAAGCGACATCGCTTCGCGGCACGCATACGACAGGCTCTCGTGGTACGACAGCACGAACGACACGTCGATGATCGAGAACGGCGTCCGCACGTCGTCGAGGCGCCCGGTGAACACGGTACGCGTCGACATCCGGTGCAGCGCGATCTGCTCACGTTGCTCGCCGGTCGGCTCCGCGCCGACCAGCAGCACGCGAAACCGCTCGCGCTCGCGTTCGGGCAGGCGGCCCAGCGCCGCGATCAGGTCCATCCAGCCTTTTTCCGGTGCGGTGCCGGCGCTGCTGCCGAGCACGATCGCATCCGCGCCGGACGGCCCGAACAGCGCGATCTTGCGGCGGCGAATTTCGTCGCCGGCCAGTCGTTCCGCGGCCTGCCGGCGCACGCCGTGCTTGACGACCGTGACGTTTCCATACGGCGACCGGAGTGCGAGCATGCCCGCCACGTAGTCGCTGACCGCGATGGTGTGGTCGGTTGCCAGCCGGGCGCGCAGCACGTTGCCGAAGCTGTCGGCGCGATAGGTGTTGTGCTTGGTGAGCACGACCGCGGGCCGATACCGGCAGCCGAGCAGCGCGAGCATCACCTGCCGGTGGTCGGCGGACCCGTTGACATGGATGACGTCGAAGCGCTCGGCGACGATCCGCTGGCGCAGCCGGAGGATTTCCCGGCACAGCCGGTTCCAGCGCGGCTTGAATTCCATGTCGAAGATGGCCACGTCGGGACTGTCCTTCAACAGTCGCGACAGGCGGCTGCCTTCCGGCGACGCGACGGTCACGCGATGGTGCCGGCTCATCGCGGCGGCGAGATCGCGGACGTAGGTGTCCTGGCCGCCGCCGTAGTCGCCGTGGAAGTTGGTATACAGAATGTTCATCGCGATGCCGCCTTTTCTCGATCATTCATTTAACAGGAGTACTGAGAAAATGAATGCGTGAACCCGTTGAAAGCCATGACTCGAATCCGGTTCCGCGTTGCCGGTGCGTGATTGCGCATCGACGCCCGGGCGTGGCGGCAACGCGAATCATTTCCAAATATTACAGACGCATTACGTGCCGTAGTGTCAAGGTCTGCGCATCTTTGTGAGAATGTGTCGCGATCGCTTGCGGTGTCGTCATGCCATGTGATGCCGACGGGGAGGCGGGGGCGGTCCGGCGATGCGGCCCGATGCCCCCCACCGGCCGCACGGGAGGCGGGCAAGATCGCGACAAAACCCGCTTTTTCGGCGACATCCGGACGCAGATCAACCCCGCCGACTTTCAGAATTGAAAGCCGGGGTGCCATTTGCGTTAGAATGCCCCCCCTGTCCGCCATGGCGATCCGCCAACGGCGGACGTGTCGCACCCAGAGAGACGTGGGTTTCGATTCGTAGCCGGGCGCGAAAGATGTGCCAGCCGTTAGCAACATACGCTTTGTGATTTGGATTACTAATGAAGAAGAAGCACAACATCACCAAGTACATCGTTGTCGCGATGATGCTTGGTATCGCAGTGGGTTACGCTTGTCATAGCGCGTTTCCCGACCCGAACATGGCGAAGGAGGTCGCCGGCTACGTGTCGTTGCTGTCCGACGTGTTCCTGCGCCTGATCAAGATGATCATCGCGCCGCTGGTATTCGCGACGCTGACCGTCGGCATTGCGCAGATGGGCGACGGCAGCGCGGTGGGCCGCGTCGGCGTCAAGGCGTTCGGCTGGTTCTTCATCGCATCGTTCACGTCGTTGCTGCTCGGCCTGCTGACCGCAACGATCCTGCAACCGGGCAGCCACCTGAGCCTGCCGCTGCCGGCCTCCGATGCGACCCTCGGCCTGAAGACGGGCGCGTTCACGCTGAAGGACTTCGTGGTCCACCTGGTGCCGAAGTCGATCGCCGAAGCGATGGCGAACAACGAAATCCTGCAGATCGTCGTGTTCTCGATCTTCTTCGGTACCGCGCTGTCCGCGCTCGGCGAATCGGGCAAGCGCCTGACCGCCGTGATCGACGATCTCGCGCAGGTGATGCTGAAGGTGACGGGCGCGGTGATGTGGTTCGCGCCGGTCGCGGTGTTCGCGGCGCTGGCGTCGACGATTACCACCCAGGGGCTCGGCATCCTGCTCACGTTCGCGAAGTTCATGGCGAGCTTCTATCTGGCACTGGCGCTGCTGTGGGGCGTGCTGACGCTCGCCGGCGTGACGTTCCTCGGCAAGCGCGCGTTCACGCTGATCCGGCTGATCCGCGAGCCGTTCCTGCTGTCGTTCGCGACGGCGAGCTCCGAAGCCGCGTATCCGAAGCTGCTGGACGCGCTCGACCGCTTCGGCGTGAACCGCAAGATCTCGAGCTTCGTGCTGCCGATCGGCTATTCGTTCAACCTCGACGGCTCGATGATGTACTGCACGTTCGCGGTGCTGTTCATCGCGCAGGTGTACGGCATCCATCTGCCGCTGGGCACGCAGATCACGATGCTGCTGATGCTGATGGTCACGTCGAAGGGGATGGCGGGCGTGCCGCGCGCGTCGCTGGTCGTGATCGCGGCGACGCTGAACCAGTTCAACATGCCGGAAGCCGGGTTGCTGCTGATCATGGGCGTCGACATGTTCCTCGACATGGGGCGCTCGGCCACCAACGCGGTCGGCAACTCGATCGCGGCGGCCGTGGTCGCGAAGTGGGAAGGGCAACTCGACGATCCGCGCGACGACAACGATCCGGACAACGGACGCGCCATGCAGGTGAAGGTGCCGGAGACCTCGGCATCGGCATGATGCAAGGCAGTGCGGCAATAGTGGCGCGTCGCCTGCCCCGCGGTCATCGATGATCGCCGGCCTGGATTCGAGACGGATTCAGGCCGGCGATTTTGTTTGGTGCAGTGATTCCGCCTTGAATGCGGCGGATTTCCCCCGATTCCCTGAAACAGGCGTTTGCCGTTTCAATCGGTCGTCGTTGAATTGGCGGCGATATTCCCGCAGGCACGAGCCTGATTTTCCCGATTCCCAATCCGACGCGTAAGTGACCATTCACTGTCGCGCAGTCGCGCTCGCCGTCAGCGTGCAGGGGGCCGCGAGCAATGCGATCGAAACCGAACCCGTGAAAAGCGCAATGGCACGGGCATTCCGCAATTTTTTTCGATTTATATAACGCTATTCTCGCGCTGCGCATGATCGAACGCATGCTGCACGTAATACCGACTGCGCCGGATGATTCAGGGGAAGAATTTACGCATCGCGGTTTTCAAGCCATCCGGCCGGCCCTTCATGCGAATGTCCGCATCATTCAGGAGAGCATCCGTCATGGTCGCCAGACAACGGTTTCAGGCTGCGCTTCTCGCCGCAGCGATCGCCGCGATTACCCCTCCCGTTCACGCAAGCAACACCACCGACTGGCTGGCGAACACGTACGGCACGCTTGCGGCCCACGTCGGCAACGTCGCGCGCGCGATGTGGGTCGCGCCCGAAGGCGTGATCTATACGGCGTCGATGTGGGACGAGGACGAAGGCGGCGTCGCGATCTACCAGAACGGCAAGAGCGTCGGCTCGATCGGCGCGCACTCGGAGTTCCAGGGCAGCGCGATCACGGGCAACGCGACTTCGCTGTTCGTCGCGCTGCAGCCCGGCAAGACGTACGGCAGCGGCGCGGTGGGGCGCTACAACCGCGCGACGAAGTATCGCGACCGCGTCATCCAGGTCAGCGCGGCGACCAACCAGCCGCGCATCGACGTCGTCACCGGGCTCGCGACGGCCGGCTCGCTGCTCTATGCAAGCGACTTCTACGGCAATCGCGTGCGCGTGTTCACCACCGACGGCGTGTGGCAGCGGGACATCAGCGTGACGGAACCGGGCGCGCTCGCGGTGGACGGCGCGGGCAACGTGTGGGTCGCGCAGAAGAGCGCGGGCTCGATCGTCGGCTTCAGCCCGGCCGGCGCGTTGCTGAACACGATCCGGATGCCGGCCGGGTCGCAGCCGTCGGCGCTGGTTTTCGATGCGGCGGCCGGGCAGTTGCTGGTGGGCGACGAAGGCCCCGACCAGAACATCAAGCGCTACACGGTGGCGGGCCGGCCCGCACTGGCCGGCACGTTCGGCGTGCGCGGCGGCTATCTGGACACGACGACGGGCATCAAGGGGCAGGTCGGTGCGCAGCGCTTCACGCGCATCGTCGGGATCGGCAAGGACACCGGCGGCAATCTCTACGTGCTCAACAATCCGTGGGGCGGCAGCTGGGATCTCGGCCGCAACGGCGCGACCGACATTCATGCGTACAGCAGCACCGGCAGCCTGCGGTGGACGCTGCAGTCGCTGAACTTCGAAGGCATCGCCGCGCCGGACCCGGTCACGGACGGCGCGCTGTTCTATGGCGGCACGCACGTGTACGGCGGCAGCGCGGGCGGCAAATTCATTGCGAACACGGTCGATCCGTTCACGTATCCGGCCGATCCGCGCATCAACATGAGCGACACGCAGCGCGACGAGCACTTCGGGCTGCTCACGTCGGTCGGCGCGAACCGGATTCTCGTCGCGGCCGGCCAGAACCCGCCGGTCTTCTACTTCTTCCACTTCAACGCGGCGAACGGCTATATCGCGATCCCGGACGGCTCGATCCCGGGCCCCGCGTTCAACACGACACGGCGCGTGTCGAGCGGCTTCAGCATCGACAGCAAGGGCGGCGTGTGGGCCGGCCTCGACAAGACCGGCGCGATCACCCACTACCCGCTGACGGGCTTCGACGCGAGCGGCAAGCCGTCGTGGGGGCCGGGCGTCGCGACCCGCGTGCCCGACAGCATCCAGCCGCTCACGCGCATCGTCTATCTCGCGGACAGCGACACGATGGTGCTCGCGCAGGGCGCCATCGGGAGCAACGACTGGACGTCGATCGGCACGCGCATCGAGGTGTATCACGGCTGGAGCGCGGGCAATACGACGAAGCCCGACCCGGTGATCACGCTGCCGCACAGCGGCGCGAAATCGATCGACGCGGTGGGCAACCATCTGTTCGTCGGATACTGGTTCAGCAGCAGCGGGCCGCTGTGGCCGAACGTCGACGCGTTCAACCTCACCACCGGCAATCTCGACACCACGCTAGTCAACGCGAGCCCGGCGACCGTGGATACCAGCAGCGCGATCGATGCGATGTACAGCATCCGCGCATACCGCCGATCGAACGGCGAGTACGTGGTGATGAAGAACAACGTGAAGGGCAACAGCATCACCGTGTACCGGTGGACGCCCTGACTTTGACGATGCACGCGCGGCGGCCTCGACCGGCGGTCGGCGGCCGGGCTCGCGACGCCATGAGGTGATTCATCGCGATTTCGCGGGATTTCCATCGCGTGTCCACAGAATTTCCACACGACGCGTTCGTAATGACCGGCGTGCGCAACGCGCGCCTCACCGCCCGCCGGGCGGCTGTCCTGAACCTCCCGACACGGAAAACCCGATAAGGGCACAATGACAGCGGCGTCGGCGACACTGCGCGTGCGCACGACGATGAACCGAATCGACTGAATGGTTGCACCGACGCATTGCCGCGCCGGTGAATGTGCGTGGCAACCTCTGCCGCGTTTTTTGAGCCGAAGTGACGAAAAGATGAAGAAGAAAACCACCCCGAACCGCCTGTTGCTGATCGCTGCGCTGGCCGGCGCACTGAGCGGGACTGCCCACGCAGAGACGGCGCCGGCCGCCGCGACCGTTGCGACGGTCAACGGCACGCCGATCACGCAGGGCGACGTCGATACATTGCTGCGCGCGTCCGGGCAACCCGACTCGCCGCAGATCCGCCAGGCGATCAAGAATCAGTTGATCACGCGCGTGCTGATTCAGCAGGCCGCCGAGAAGGCGAACTATGCCGACAAGCCG
The DNA here is from genome assembly GCF_017104975.1 of Burkholderia sp. Ac-20344. Lineage (NCBI taxonomy): Bacteria > Pseudomonadati > Pseudomonadota > Betaproteobacteria > Burkholderiales > Burkholderiaceae > Burkholderia > Burkholderia sp. Ac-20344. The sequence goes on along the minus strand of NZ_JAAGPP010000006.1, from coordinate 63,396 downwards.
GAGGTCAAGGCGGCGGTGCAGCAGGCGAAGGCGAATGCCGAAGTGCAGCTTTACCTGCGCGACAACGTGAAGCCCGAGCCGGTGACCGAAGAGCAGGTGAAGGCGCGCTACGACGAAGTCGTGGCCACGCTCGGCAAGAACGAGTACAAGCCGCGCCTGATCATCGTCCAGGATCCGGTGACGGCCGCGACGGTGCTGAGCGAGCTGAAGGCGGGCAAGTCGTTCGAAGGGCTGGCGCGCCAGTACAGCATGGCGCCGAGCCGCGATACCGGCGGCGAGCTGCCGTGGGTGAGTTTCAACACGCCGGCGACGGAGGGCAAGACGTCCGGCTTGCCGCTGCCGGTCGCGCAGGCGCTCGAGAAACTGAAGGTCGGCGCTGCGACGAACGAATCGATTCCGGTCGATGGCGTGCGGGCGATCGTGAAGCTGGACGCGAAGCGGCCGACGCAGGTGCCGGGCTTCGCGACCGCGAAGCCGGGGCTTCAGCAGCAGTTGCAGGCGGCCGCCGTGGAGAAGGCGAGTGCGCAGATGATCGGCAACTTGCTGAAGGACGCGAAGATCACGCAGTAATGCGGTGGCGTCGACGCAACGGACGTCACGCACGCCAGATCATGCTCGCGCTCGTTTCGGTTTCCGATTCGCTGCGGAAGCCGAGCCGTTCGTAGAGCCGCCGCGCCGGGTTGCCGTGCAGTACGCTGAGCGATACGGGCACGTGCTCGCGTGCCGCGTCGGTCAGCAAGGCGTTCAGCACCGCTTCGCCGATGCCCCGGCCCTGGTGCGCGGGGAGGATCTGGATCTGGTGAACGTGCCACTCGTCGGTGGCGCGTGTCACCTTCAGCAAGCCGATGGCTTCATCGCCCTCGCAGACGATCATCGCATCGTCGAAATGCGCACGAATGCGGCGGTCGTGCGCGTCGTCGTCGGTCGGCATGCCGGCGCGTTGCAGGTGCTCCGTCATCGTGAGCTTGCGAAGCGTCAGCAGGAACGGCAGGTCGGCGGCAGACGCCGGGCGCAGGCGGATTGCGTGTGTCATCGTGCAGGCTCGTTCGTTCGGGAATTCGGGATCGTCGACGGGAAGGTCGAACCCGCAGCGCATGATTGCCGAATGCGGAAGGCCGGTCAAAGCCCCGGCAACTGAATCTGCCGGCGAGACGGACGATGTTCGAGCACATCCGTGACTTCGTATTCGGTTTTTGCTCCGTCCGATGTTTGCCACTGCTGCATGCGGACATGGCAGACGAGCACGTCACCCTTGCTGAAGCTGATCTGACTGTTGTTCACGCGCGACAGGAAGCCGGCATCCGTGATTGCCGCGTGAATCGTCGACGTGCCGTCGTACAGCCGCCACTTGTTGTCGTCTTTTTTTGGCGGTCCGGCCAAGACGACGCTCGGACGTGTCCCGGCCGTACCCGGCACACACCGAACTTTTTCGATAACTTCCCGGTCAGAACCGCCAGCTTGCGGGCGCGCCGGCGCCCGGAACGTGCTTCCGGCCCCGGTGTTCCCCGGCCCGCCCCGTGCGCATATCATTCGCACATCTCGCACCTGCCGACCGCAGGCGCAGCACACAGGGATTCTCGATGGACACCAAACGATCGCGGCCGGGCCTCGTCGCCGCGCTGCTCTGGGCGGCGCTATATCTCGCGACCGGCTACATCTCGCACCAGTTCAACGGCCCCGTCCGGTTGACGGGCTACATCTGGCTGCCGGCCGGCGTGACGGTCGGCGCGTTCATGCTGCGGCCGATGCGCGAATGGCTGTCGCTGGCCGGCGCGTTCCTGGTCGGGCAGCTCGCGCTGAGCGGCATCGAACACGGCAGCCTGGTCAACGCGGTGCTGTTCACGGTCGACGAGGTCGGTGCGGCCGCGCTCGCCGTGTGGCTCGTCCAGCGCGTGCGCTTCTCGCTCGAAGGGCTGTATTTCCTGCGCTCGGTGATCCTCGCCGGCCTGATCGCGGGCGTGGTCGGCGCGATCGGCGGCGCGGCGTGGTACACGGTGGTCAAGGGCGCGCCATTCTTCGACGTGTGGTCGGTGTGGGCCGCGTCCGATTTCGTCGGCGTGCTGCTGGTCACGCCGGTGCTCGCGTCATGGTCGCGCTTTCGCGCGCACCGCTCGGGCGACCACGAGCGCTTCGACCTCGTGCTCGGCATGGTCTCGTTCGTGCTGGTCGTGGGCGTCGCGCTCGTGATCTTCGACGGCGACACGTCGCAGAAATTCGGCACCGGCGCGGGCTTCGCGCTGACGTATATCCCGTTGTTCCTCACCGTCGCGGTGACGCTGCTGCTCGGCGGCCGCGCGGGCTCGTCGTCGGTGCTGGTGCTCGCGCTGATCGTGATCGCGCAGACCGCGCAGGGCGACGGCCCGTTCGCGGCGTTTCACGAGCACTACGGCAGTGCGCTGCTCGAGGCGCAGCTTTATCTGGCGGTCGCGTCGCTGCTAGTGCTGGCGGTGAGCACGCTGAAGACGACCCGCGAACGCGTGCACGAACATGCGGCAGTCCTGCAGAACAACATGGAGCTCGCGCTCGCGAGCGCCGGCCAGATCGCGTACGTGCTCGACCCGGAATCAGGGCGGATCGAGTGGAGCGGCGACGTCGAGCGTGTGTTCGGCGTCGGCGTGGATGCATCGCAGATCGCGAGCGTGCCGCTCGTGCTCGAACGCGTGCAGCCGGGCGACCGCGATGCGCTGCGCGACTACTGGGACGCGGAGATCGCGGGCGAGGATCGCGCGTCGCTGTCGCTGCGCATCGTGCAGCGCGACGGCGGCACGCAGACGGTCACCGATCACGGTGCGCCGCTGCTCGATTCGAATGTCGACGTGACGGTGGTGGCGGGTGTCTGGCAACTCGAGCGCGTGTGGCCGGCGGCGGACGAATGAGCGGACGCACGTCATGACGGACCGCACGGGCGTCCTGCTGATCCACGGGCTCGGCGGCACGCAGTACGATCTCGGTTCGCTGCACAAGGCGATGCGGCGTGCGGGCGGCGATACGCACATGATCACGCTGCCCGGGCACGGTACGCGCCCCGAGGATCTGGTCGGCGTGCGCGCGGAGGCGTGGCTCGACGCGGTGACCGAGCAGTATCGCGCGCTGGAAAACGAGTACGACACGCTGCATGTCGCGGGCATGTGCATGGGGGCGCTGGTCGCGCTGCTGCTCTGCCATCGCGTGCAGCATGCGCGCGGCCGGCTCGCGCTGCTGGCCACGCCGGTGTTCATCGACGGCTGGTCGACGCCGTGGTACCGGGCGCTGCGGCATGTGCTGTACCGCGTGCCGGGTGTGGCGGAGCGGTTGCGTGTGGAGGAAGGCGATCCGTTCGGCATCAAGAACGCGACGATCCGCGCGATCGTGAAGAAGAAGTTCGAGCGCGAGGACAGTTTCCACTACGCGTGGGTGCCGCTTGCGTGCGTACGGCAGGTCGACCGGATGCGCGGCTGGGCGCTCGAGGCCGCGGCCGGCACGCCGTGCCCGACGCTCGTGCTGCATGCGCGCGAGGACGAACTGACGAGCCTGCGCTCGGCCGATTTCCTGCTGGAAAAGATGCCCGACGCGCGCGGTATCGTGCTGGAGAACAGCTACCACATGATCTGCGCGGACAACGATCGCGACGACGTCGCGCGGCACGTGCTCGACTTCTTCGGGTTCGATCCGGTGCATGCGGTCAGCCCGGCGATGGCGCGCAGGTTGAAGCGGCAGGAATCCTGACGGCGGACTACGCCGCCGCCGGCCGGCGAGCGAGCCGCTCGCGGATCTCCGGTGAGGCCGAGCTTGCGCAATGCCGCGATGTCGGCTGCGCGGGCGAGATCGTCCGGGCCGTACGCGCGATATCCGGCCGGCGTACGCCCTGGCGTGACGAGGCCATGCCGTTCGTACAGCCGGAGCGCCTTGATCGAGACGCCGAGCCGCGCGGCGGCCGCCGATGCGTTCAAACGGGGCGTGGACGTACCCATTCGTCACCTCTTCGCTGTCGATTCATTGCGGTCAGCATAAAGGCGATCCCAAGGGCCGGGTCAAGCGCGATTGCGCGCGAATCGACGAAGACGCGGCCGCGCCGCGCGTCAGTCGGCCGCCGCGAATTCCTCCCGCAGCGCGCGATACAGCCGCCGGTAGCGTGCGAGCCGGCCGGCCAGCAGATCGACCGTGGCGGAATCGGGCGCGACCGTCTCCGTGACGGGCGGCGCGACGCAGACTTCCGCGAGCGTGTCGTCCGTTGCGGCGAGGCGTGCAAGACGCGCCGCGCCGAGTGCCGCGCCCACTGCGCCGTCCGCGTGGCGCTGCATCGCGAGCCCGGTCGCATTCGCGCACAGCCGCGCCCAGAACGCGCTCTTCGAGCCGCCGCCGATGAACGACACCGCGTCGAGCGTCGTGCCGGCCGCACGCAGCGCGTCGTAGCCGTCGGCCATCGCGAACGCGACGCCTTCCATCACCGCATACGCGAGATCGTCCGCCGCGTGTTCGTTGGACAATCCGAAGAACACGCCGCGCGCATGCGCGTCGTTGTGCGGCGTGCGTTCGCCGCCGAGATACGGCAGGAACAGCGGCGCGCGGGCCGGATCGGCGCGTTCGGCGCGCACGGCCAGCTCGCCGGCGGTCGTGCCGTGCGCGCGGGCGAGCCAGTCGAGGCTCGCGGCGGCCGACAGGATCACGCTCATCTGGTGCCAGCGCCCTTCGACGCAGTGGCAGAACGCGTGCACGGCTGCATCCGGGTTCGGCGCGAAGCGGTCGTTGCCGGCGAACAGCACGCCCGACGTGCCGAGCGACAGGAAGCCGCTGCCGGCGCCCGTGACGCCCATGCCGATTGCCGATGCCGCGTTGTCGCCGGCGCCGCCGGCGATCGTCACAGGCCCCGCGATGCCCCATTCGCGCCGCAGCGTGTCGCGCAGCTGTGCGGCGGGCGCGTTGCCCTCGACGAGGCGCGGCATCTGCGCGCGCGACAGCTCGGTTGCGGCGAGCATCCGGTCGGACCAGTCGCGGCGCGCGCAGTCGAGCCACAGCGTGCCCGACGCATCGGACATCTCGGACACGAATTCGCCGGACAGGCGCCAGATCAGGTAATCCTTCGGCAGCAGCACCTTGTGCACCGCGCGGAACACGGCGGGCTCGTATTTCGCGAGCCACAGCAGCTTCGGCGCGGTGAAGCCGGGCATCGCCATGTTGCCGGTGATCGCGCGCGATTCCGGCACCAGCGCCTCGAGCTCGACGCACTCGGTGCCGGCGCGCGTGTCGTTCCACAGGATCGCGGGGCGCAGCACCTGGTCCGCGCGATCGATCAGCGTCGCGCCGTGCATCTGCCCGGACAGCGCGATGCCGCGCAGCGCGGCGAAGCCGGCCGGATGCGCGTCGCGCACCGCCGCGATCGCATCGAGCATCGCGTGCCACCACGCCTGCGGGCTTTGTTCCGACCAGTGCGGATGCGGGCGGCTGATCGACAGCGCGGCCGAGCCGGTCGCGAGGGGCACCGAACGGGAATCGGTGAGGAGAACCTTGACCTCGGACGTGCCGAGATCGATGCCGAGAAATGTCACGTGTGAAGCATCCTGTCTGGGGCGCGCGGCGGCGCACGCCGAAGGGGCGGCGCGTCGTCGCGGCCGTGCGGTTCGTTGAGCCGGTGCAGCGCGCGGAACCTCGACGGCGGCACCTGCTTCATCGCGAGAAACTGACGGTTGAAATTCGACAGGTTGTTGAAGCCAACCCGGTAGCAGATGTCGGTCACCGTCAGGTCGGAAAACATCAGCAGTTCGCAGGCCTCGTTGATGCGCAGCCGGTTCAGGTAGCGCACGAACGACGAGCCGGTATGGCGGCGGAAAAAGCGCGTGAAGGTGCTGACGCTCATGCCGGCGAACGCGGCGACGTCGGTCTCGCGCAGCATGCCGGGCAGGTTCTGCTGCAGGTACGACAGCACCTGGTTGATGGTCGACGACATGTAGTGCTGCGCATCGCTGCGGTAGCCGGGGCCCGCGAGCACGCGCCGCTCGCGGCACGACGACAGCCGGTCGAACAGCGACATCAGGATCTCGACGCGCCGGCACCCGTGCGCGTTCGCGAGTTCGAGCATCAGCGGCGCGACGTCCCGGCCGACGCGGTCGGGAAACTGCACGCCGCGTGCCGCTTCGTCGATCAGGTCGATCACCGGCTGCAGCTCGCTGAACGCGCCGACCATCTTCTCGATCGCATCGCGCGAGAACTGCAGCACGACGTCGCGCGACGGCACGCGTTCGCCGTCGGCGAGCTCGCTGACCCAGTTGTGCGGCAGGTTCGGCCCGGTGACGATCAGGTTGCCGGGGCCGAAATCGCCGATGTGATCGCCGACGAACATCTTGCCGTGCGACGACTGGATCAGATGGATCTCGTACTCGGGATGGAAGTGCCACTTCGCGACCGAATGCGGATAGTCGTGGATCCACGCGCGGAACGACTCGTCGCGATGGGTGGGAACGATCTCGAGATCCGGGTTCATCGTGTGCTCCGTCGGGGGGGGCGTGCCGGCGCGCTACGAACGGGACATCGACCAGCCTGTCGCGGCAGGCGGCGTGGCGCGCGTCGCAGCCGCCGGCGGCGCCGCGTGCGCGATCGGGTTCGCGTCCGGCAGCGTGACGTTGCGCTCGGTGCCGGCGTCGAACAGATGCAGGGCTTCTTCGTCGAAGCGGAACGCTACCACGGCCCCCGGCGCCGGGGCCATCGGGGCCGGCACGAGGGCCGCGCACGGCTGGCCGCGCCAGTCCAGCGTGACGAGCGCCTCGGCGCCGAGCAGCTCGACGAGTTCCACGGTGCCGGTCAGCGCGAGCGTGCCCGGGGTCGGATCCGGTTCGGTGACGAGCCGCAGGTGGTTCGGGCGGATCGCGGCCTTCACCTGCTGGCCGTCCTGCAGCCGGGCGAAGCGCGGCGACGCGAGCGGCCAGCGCGCGCCGTTGCAGTCGAGCAGCACGTTCGCGCCGAGGCGCTCGATCGTGCCGTCCGCGAAGTTCATCGCCGGCGTGCCGACGAAGCCTGCGGCGAACACCGTGTGCGGCTGCCCGTACAGCTCGGCCGGCGTGCCGATCTGCTCGATGTGGCCGCCGCGCATCAGCACGACGCGGTCGGCCAGCGTCATCGCCTCCAGTTGGTCGTGCGTGACGTACAGCGTGGTCGTCTTCAGCCGCTGGTGCAGCCGCTTGATGTCGCCGCGCAACTGCGTGCGCAGCTTCGCGTCGAGGTTCGACAACGGCTCGTCGAACAGGAACACGGCGGGCGTCTTGATCATTGCCCGTGCGATCGCCGCGCGCTGCTGCTGGCCGCCCGACATCGCGCGCGGGCGGCGGTCGAGCAGCGCATCGAGGCTCAGGATGCGCGCGACGTCGCGCACGCGGCGGTCGATCTCGCCGGCCGGCACCTTCAGGCGCCGCAGGCCGAACGCGATGTTGTCGTACACCGTCATGTGCGGGTACAGCGCGTAGTTCTGGAACACCATCGCGACGTTACGCTCGCGCGACGGCAGGTCGTTGACGACCGCATCGCCGATCACGAGCTCGCCGCCGGTGATCGCCTCGAGGCCCGCGATCATCCGCAGCATCGTCGACTTGCCGCAGCCGGACGGGCCGAGCAGCACGATGAATTCGCCGTCGGCGATCTCGAGGTCGAGCGGGTGCAGCACGGCGGGGCCGCCGTCGTAGTGCTTCGACAAAGCCTTGCAGGTGATCTGGGCCATCGCTCAATCCATTTCGATCTGAATCTTGACGTCGCGCGGGTGGCCGCTCGCCGCTTCCTCGAACGCGTGCACGCCTTCGGAAAACGGGAACGTGCGCGAGATGAACGGCTTCACGTCGATCGCGCCGGACGCGATCAGCGCGAGCGCGCGCGGAAAGATGTTCGCGTAGCGGAACACCGATTCGATGCGGCCTTCCTTCGCCTGCAGCGCGACTACGTCGAGCGGCACCGGGGCGACCGGCATCCCGATCAGCACCGCGCAGCCACCCGGGCACATCAGGTCGACGAGGCCCGCATACGCGTTCGCGCTGCCGCTCGCTTCGAACACGACGTCCGCGCCCCAGCCGTCCGTTGCCTCGGCCACCGCGTCGGCGAGCGACTGTGTGCGCACGTCGACGGTCGTGACGGCGCGGTTGTCGGCGAACAGCGCGAGCTTGTCGGGCACGACGTCGGCGAGGATCACGCGCGCGGCGCCGCCGGCGAGTGCGGCAAGCGCCGTCATCGCGCCGATCGTGCCGGCGCCGATCACGACCGCGAGGTCGCCCGGCTTCATCGCCGCCTTCTTCGCGGCCTGCAGGCCGATCGACAGCGGCTCGACGATCGCGCCTTCGGCGAACGACACGTTGTCGGGCAACCGGTACGTGAACGCGGCCGGATGCACGACGTACGGCGTCAGGCAGCCGTGGATGGGAGGCGTCGCCCAGAAGCGCACGTCGGGATCGAGGTTGTAGAGCCCGCGCAGCGTCGCGGGCGAATCGAAGCGCGGCACGCCGGGCTCCATGCACACGCGGTCGCCGACGCGCAGGTGCGTGACGCCGGCGCCGGTCTCGACGACGGTGCCGGACGCCTCGTGGCCGAGCACCATCGGCGCGTCGACGCGGAACGGGCCGATCCCGCCGTGAACGTAGTAATGCACGTCGCTGCCGCAGACGCCGACCGTATGCACCTTGATCCGGACGTCGCCGGGGCCGACCGCCTGCGGCAGATCGATGTCGCGCAGCGCGAGCTCGCGCGTGCGTTCGAGTACGAGCGCTTTCAACACATCCTCCTTATTTTCCCTTGACCATCGAATTGAGCAGGCGGCTCAGCATGCCGACGAACACGAGCGGCGGCAGCGCAAGCAATACCGTCGACGCGTTGATCACGCCCCACGGCACTTCCTGGCCGAGCGACGTGAACGCGGATGCCACCACCGGCAGCGTCGCGCTGCGCGATGAAGTGAGCGCGAGCGCGATCATCAGTTCGTTCCACACCAGCACGAAGCTGAACACGATGCCGCCGAGCAGCGTGCTCGCGCACACCGGCAGCGCGATATGCCAGAACACCGCGTACGGGCCGTAGCCGTCGAGCGCGGCGGCTTCCTCGATCTCGCGCGGCAGCCGGCGGAACACGGGGATCGACAGCCACGTGATGGTCGACAGCGTGACGAGCAGGTACGTGACGATCATCGACAGCTTCGTGTCGTACAGCCCGAGATCGACCCAGATCGCGATCAGCGGCAGCGCGACCGCGACCGGCGGCAGGAAGCGCAGCGACAGCAGGAAGAACTGGATGTCGCGCTTGCCGCGCACCGGGTAGCGCGCGATCGCATACGCGGCCGGCACGCCGAGCACCGCGCCGATCAGCACGGCCGCGCCGACGATCGCGATGCTGTTGCCGAGCCCGATCAGCACCTCGGGGCTCGACAGCACCTGCTCGTAGTTCGCGAGCGTCGGCGTGAAGAGGAAGCGCGGCACGGGCGTGACGATGTCGAGCAGGTGCTTGAGCGAATTGAGCACGGCCCAGAACAGCGGGAACGCGGCGACGAGCAGGATCGCACCGGCGATCGCGACTGTCGAAACGGTTGCGGCGGGGCCGCGGCGGGCCATCAGTCGTCCCATTTGTTGACCCTCTTCCAGATGAGCGTGAAGACGAGCGTGGTCGCGACCATCATCAGCACGGCCATGCCCGACGCATAGGACACCTTGCCGGCGAGGCCGATGCCCTGCTGGTACGCGTACAGGTCGAGCGTCTCGGTCGCGATGCCGGGGCCGCCCTTGGTCATCACGTAGATCAGGTCGAACGAGCGCAGCGACTCGACCATCTTGATGAACACGAGGCTCACGAGCGGCGCCTTCAACATCGGCAGCGCGATGTAGGCATGCACCTGCCAAGTCGTCGCGTAGTCGAGCCGCGCGGCTTCGAGCGGCTCGGGCGGGAGCGTCTCCAGCAGCTTCAGGATCGCGACCGCGAAGAACAGCCCCCATTGCCACACGTCGACGAGCGCGACCGCGTACAGCGCGAGATGCGGATCGGCGAGGAACGCGGTGTTCTCGATACCGAACGCGCCGAGCAGCCAGCTCAGGATGCCGGTGAGCGGCGCGTACATGAACTTCCAGATGAACGCGGCCGACACGCGCGGCAGCAGCACCGGCATGATCAGCACCAGCGATGCAAGGCGGCGCCAGCGGCCGTGCACGCGCTCGAACAGGAACACGGCGAGCGCGATCCCGACCAGCACCGCGCCGGCCACCGTGACGACCTCCCACAGCACCGACACCTCGATCGCATTCAGGAAGCGCCGGTCGGATGCGAGCCGGATGAAGTTGCGCAGGCCGACGTATTCGCTGTCCGGATAGCGCAGCACGCGGTTGCGCAGCGCGAGATTGATCGCGGCGACCGTCGGGACGAGGCTCAGGACCGCGAGCAGCGCGAGCGTCGGCGCGAGGAACACCCACGGCAGGCTCGTGCGGTTGCGGCGCGCGCGGCCGCGCCGGGCGGACGGTGTGGAAGGGGCCGGACGGACGCCGAGCGCGCGTCCGCCGGCGCCGTCATTTGCGAGCGCCATGTTCGAGCGCATCCTTCGCGTACTGGTCCGCATCGTCGAGCGTGCCGCGCACGTCCGTCTGCGTGCCGGTGAACACCTGCTCGAGCGCGATGCCGAGGTTGTCGCCGATGTCGGGCCACTGCGGCGTGCGCCAGATCGTCACCTGCGTGACCGGATTGGTGTCGTTCAGCCCGGCCTGGATCTGCGGCGCGACATGCTGCTTGAAGTACGGGCTGGCGATCGTGCTCGCGCGGTTGTAGTCGCTGAACACGCCGTTGCGCAGCCGCGCCTGCTCCTGGTCCTTGCTGGTCGCCCATGCGATGAAGCGGCCGGCGGCCATCCGCGTGCAGTCGTCCTTCGCGCCGACCGCCGAGATCGCGAAGCCGTGGCCGTAGGCGGCCGACGGCAGCGGCGCGGGCGGGCGCGTGTAGCCGACCTTGCCGGCCACGCTCGACTTGCTCGGATCCTCCATCCAGTCCGCGAACGGCGTCGATTCGATCATGAACGCGACCTTGCCCGAGCGGAACGCTTCGAGCGCGTTGCTCCAGTCGTAGGTCGCCGCGCCCGGCGGCGCGTACTTGAACAGGTCGCCGTAGAGCTGCGTGGCCTTCACGGCGGCCGGCGAATTGAATGCGGGCTGGCCGCCCTTGTCGGTCCACGCGCCGCCCATCCCGAGCATGAACGGCGACCAGCGCCACACGTTCATCCCCGAGCCGCGCTGGCCGCGTGCGACCCAGCCGTACAGCTTCGGCGGCGCGTTGAGCTTCTTGACCGCGGCGACGAGCTGGTCGAGCGTCTTCGGCACCGGGATGTGCGCGGCGTCGAGCAGGTCGCGGCGATAGAACAGGAAGTCGCCGCCGCCGATCAGCGGCGCGAAGTACGCCACGCCGTTGTAGCTCGCGACCGCGCGGCGGCCGGGCAGGAAGTCGTCGTAGTCGTAATCCTTCGGGTAGTACTTGAGGAGCGGCACGATCCAGTTGGCCGACGCGAATTCGGCGACGTTCGCCTCGTCGATGTAGTAGATCTGGTACGAGCCTGCGCCGGTCGACGCGTCGAGCCGCGATTTCGCGCGGCGGTCGTTCTCGCCGAAATAGCTGATCTCGACCTTGGTGCCGCTCTTCTTCTCGTAGTCGGCCAGCGATTTCTCCATCACCAACAGGCCGAGACTCTTCTGCGCGAGCACCCGAAGGGTCGGCACCTTGCAGACCTGCGCGGCCGCGACGCCCGGCAGACAGGCGCCGAGCAGCAGGCCGGCTGCGACGATTCGCATCTTGTTCACCCGTGTCTCCTTGATTCTGCTTGTTCGAATGCCGTCGATGACGGCAGGAGCAATGGTGTGACGGGGGCGATGCGATCACCACATCAAAAGAATTCGCCGACCGATACTTTTTGCTCAGGTTCGGTCGTGCGATGCACAAAATGTGGTGGTGGGGTGCGGAGCCCGGCTGGCGGGCGGCGGGCAGGACAGCGGGAGCTATCCGCATGTCGTGGCGTGACGGCATCAGCCGCTACGACCGGCCGCACACGTTTTTCTACTGCGATCCGCGTTACTGGCAGACCGCGGGCTACGGCGTCGCTTTCCGGTTCGGCGAGTACGAGCAGATGGCGGCTGCCATGCACACCTGCGCCGGCAGATCACGGTCGGCATTAACGACCATCCGGACATTCGGCGGGCGTTCGACGGATTCGAGATGGAAGAGGTCAGCCTGTCGTACACGGTTGGCAAGGGTGGCCGCGATACCGCGCGCGGCGAGCTGATCGTGTACAGCTGGGACCGCGCAGCAGTGCCGGCCGGGCTGTTCCAGGCGATGCGGTAAAGTTGCGCCTTCGCAGGGGGTACCCGCTGGGAGAGCAGCGCCCTTGCTGGATCGGGAGAAAAATGAATGAGTGAAAACAGGTAAACCTACGGCACCTGGCAGGATTTGCGGCCCGTCGACGTCTTTGCCTTGGTAGCGTTCGACGAGACACGCAAGCAGCTCGGCCTGGACGATCTCGCCGCTGCGTCAGCGATGCTTCTCGGTCAGGCTGACGTCCCAGTCCCTGGCAAGTTCGCCGGCGCTACGCCGGGCACGTCCGTCGCCTCCCTTGCAGCTCGGAAGTTGTTTCCTCAAACGTTGCCGTTTCGCCTGCCGATGATCACGGGTGTCGGGTTGTCCGGTATTCGGATCGCCTTCACTCGCCGCCTCGGCGCGTGGGTCGGTCGGCCGCTGCTCGGAGGCAAGCTGAACCTGCAGCCGGAATCCCGGCTTGAGCAGGATCTCGGCGTCACGGGCCTCGATGGGGTGGAGTTCATCGACAGGTGGGCAGAGACATTCGGCGTCGACGCCCAGGGATTCCCGTACCGGCGCTATTTTGGCCCCGAAGGTCAGGAACTGCTGTCGTCACTTATCGGGCTGTTCGTCAAGCGCCTCCGGCACCCGGAGCGGCGGCCGCTGACCTTGGGGATGCTGGCCGAGGCAATGCGACGTGGGAAGTGGGACACGGACGCGATCGAGGCTGATGCGGGGCAGTGATCGTATATGGCTGGGCCGGTCGATGCATGACCGGCCTTTTTCACTGGCGGAAACATAATTACGCCACGCGCAATTTTTCTACTGACCTAATTATCACGCGCGGCTTGATCCGCGCGCCGGCCGGTGTGGCGTGTCGAGCGCGATCCGGTATACCCGCAGCGCGTTGTCATGCCAGATCGCGCGGCGCGCGGCGTCGTCGAGGTGCGTCATCGCACGGGCGAACGTGCGCAGCAGCGCGGGATACGACACGCGCAGGCCGGCCACCGGAAAGTTGCTCGCGAACAGGCAGCGCTGCGCGCCGAAGATCGCGATCGTGTCGCGGATGATCCGGGCGTTGTCCGCGTCGTTCCACACCGCGTCGCGCAGGCCGAGTTCGGAAATCTTCACGGCCACGCGCGGCGACGCGGCAAGCGCGTCCATGCCGCGCCGCCAGCGCGCGAGCCCGCTCGGTGAACGATCCCACGGCAACCCCGCATGTTCGAGCACGACGTCGACATCCGGTGCATCGGCCAGCAGCGCAGCCGCCTCGTCGAGATGCCAGAACGGCACGCGCAGATCCCAGCACAGCCCGTGCGCGGCGAGACGTTGCAGCGCGGCCGGCCAGCGCGGATCGCGCAGCGTGCCCGGCCCGTCGACGGACGCATCCGGCGCAGCCGCGGTGCGCGGCTTGAAGCGCACGCCACGCACGCGCGGCCATGCGGCCTGCTCGGCGAGGCGTTCGTCCGCATCGCCGGCCAGCAGGTCGACCCACGCGACGACCGCCGACGGCAGCCCGTGCGACGCCGCGACCTCGTGCAGCCAGCGCGTTTCCGCCAGCGCCTCGTCGCGCGCACGCTCGGCCTCGACGTGCACGCTGGCGACGATCGGTGCATCCTGCGCCGCGTGCCGGAGATCGTCCACCCCGAAATCGCGGCACAGCGCCGCGTAGTCGCCGAACATGAAGCGCGCCGGATCGTAGTGTTCCTGCAGCCATGGATAATGCGCGCCCGCATCGAGCCGCCACAGGTGGTGATGCGCATCGACGAGCGCCTCCGGCATGCCGTCGAGCGGCGATGCGTCGCGCATGTCAGCGCGCCCCGGCAATCACGTACGACGCATCGGGCTCGCGCAGCGTCGCCAAGGCGCCGACGAACCGCCACGTATCGAGATCGAGCTCGCGCACGTAGTCGTCCTGGAACGACACGTACGCGACGCGCCGCGACGGATGGAACGACAGCGCGGTCGGGTTCGCCGGCAGCGCGATGCGTTCGATCTCCTCGAGCTGGCGCGCATCGAACACGGAGATCGACCGCTCGCCCGAATTGGTCAGCAGCAGCAGGTCGCGGCCGTCCGGCGCGCTCGTGCGGTAGATGCGGTTCGGATCGCTGCGCGTCTTCACGCGGCGGCCGCAGGTCATCGTGTCGGTATCGATCTCGACCAGCGTGTCGTCGCCGCGATTCGCGACGAACAGCGTGCGCTCGTCGCTCGACAGCGCATTGCCTTCGGGGCGTGGGCCGGGCATCACCGCACGCGGCGCGACCGTCGCGTCGCGCGGATGGAATTGCGTGACCGTGTTCGACAGCAGGTGCACGCCATACGCGCGGCTCGCATCGCGCGTGAGCGTGACGAGGTGCGTCTTCACGCCGCCGGACGGCACGGCCATGTTCGGCACGGGCTGTTTGGTCGGCTCGTCGAACACGAGCAGCATGTCGTGCGCCTCGCTCATCGCGTACAGCCGGCCGTCGCGGTCGCTCGCCATCCCGTGCGGCCGGTAATACGGCCACAGGTCGAGCATGCGCGTGTGCGTGCGTTCGGCGAGGTCGATCTCGGCGATCCGGTGATCGCCTTCATGGCCGCGCGACCACGCGGTCTCGATCCCGAAGATGCCGACGTACGCGTAGCGCTCGTTCACGTCGACGGTGAACTCGTGCGGGAAGTTCGGCAGCACGACGTGCTTGAGCGCGGTTTTCGTGTCGAGGTCGTAGAAGCTGAAGGTATGGGCGCATTTCTGCACCAGCAACAGGATGTCGTTCATGGTTTCTCCGTCAATTCGTCAGCAAGCCTGCATATCCGGTATCAGTCCTCGCAGCGTTTCGGCAGCGTCAGCGCGAGCAGGCCGGCCACCGCGAGCGTGATCGCGAGGCTGTATACGCCGGCTGCCGCGCTTACGTGCTGGGTCAGCACGCCGACCGCATACGGGCCGCAGAAACCGCCGAGATTGCCGAGCGCGTTGATCAGGCCGCGCGCGCTGCCGGCCGTCTCGACGCTGCAGAGTTTCGGCGGAATCGCCCAGAACACGCCGGCGGCCGCCTGCAGGAAGAAGCCGCAGCCGATCAGGAACGCGAACGACACGGCCATCGACGCATGCGTGAGCACCGACAGCGCCAGGCACGCGGCAAAGCCGACGAGCGGCAGCAGCACGAACAGGCGGCGCTTGCCGGTTCGGTCAGACAAATACGACGTGACGAACATCCCGATCACCATCGCGACATACGGGAGCATCGCGAGCAGGCCGACCTTGCCCATCCCGCCGTGCGTGAGGTTTTTCAGCAGGGTCGGCAACCACATCGTATAGCCGTAGATCCCGACCTGATAGCAGAAGTTGATTGCGATCAGCAGCCAGATCGTCGGGTTGCGCAGCATCTCGCCGAACGATGCGGCGGCCGGCGTGCCGGCCGCGCGCTTGCGTTCCTGCTCGTCGCGCAGCGCGTCGAGGATGTAGGCCTTCTCGCGCGGCGATACCCAGCGCGCGGTCTCCGGGCCGTCGTCGGCGAACATCAGCCACACGACGAGGCACAGCAGCGACAGCGCGCCCGCGCTGAAGAACAGGTGATGCCAGTCGTACGCGGCGAGGATGAAGCCGGACAGCGGCGCGGTGATCATGCCGGCGAGCGGCACGAACATGATGACCATCGCATTCGCACGGCCGCGTTCGCGGTCGGGAAACCAGTGGCTGACCATCGTCAGCACGACGGGCAGCATCCCGCCCTCGGCCACGCCGAGCAGGAAGCGCAGCGCCAGCAGTTGCCAGGTATGCGTGACGAGGCCGGTCAGCGCCGACAGCACGGCCCAGCTCACGAGCGACCATGCGATGAAGGTCTTGCCGCTGCCGAGCGCTGCGCGCCGGCCGCCGGGAATCTGCAGGAACAGGTAGCCGAAGAAGAAGATGCCGCCGGCGAGGCCGGCCATCGTCGCGTCCATGCCGAGATCGGCGTTCATCCCGCCGGGCATCGCGAACGCGATGTTGACGCGATCCATGTAGGAAATGATGCAGGCGAGCAGCAGCGGCGGAATCACGCGCAGCCAGCGGCGGCGCGGAATGGCTTCGCGGGCTTCGTATGCCGGGGTGGCCGGGTTCAACAGGGTCATGGTGTCTCCGATCTTGGTGATGGGCGGCGGCGGTCTTCTGATGAACCGCTGTCACGCCGTGACGCGCCGGTGTCGCACCGGCCGCCGATGCGCAACGCCCTGCGGCGTTGCGCGGTTGAATCGATGTCGAGCGACTAGCGCCCCCAGCGCAGCACGAGCGGATCGAGCCGCCGCGCCGCGTCGAGCAAACCGGCACGCACCTGCGGATGCAGTTCGGGCCACGGCGAGCGCGGCTGGTCGCACGCGATCACGCCGCCTTCCCGCATCAGCGCCTTCGCGGTCAGGAAGCCGGACTGGCGGTTCTCGTAGTTGATCAGCGGCAGCCAGCGCGCGTACTGCTCGACCGCTTCGTCGCGGCGGCCGGCGAAATACGCGTCGGTGATCCGGCGAATCCCGTCCGGATAGCCGCCGCCCGTCATCGCGCCGGTCGCGCCGGCATCGAGATCGGCGAGCAGCGTGATGCCTTCCTCGCCGTCCCACGGCCCCTCGATTGCATCGCCGCCGAGCGCGATCAGCTCGCGCAGCTTCGACGCGGCGCCGGCCGTCTCGATCTTGAAGTACGACACCGCGTCGATCTCGCGGGCGAGCGACGCGAGCAGCGCGGCCGGCAGCGCGACGCCGCTCGCGGGCGCGTCCTGGATCATCAGCGGAATGTCGAGGCCGTCGGCGGCTTCGCGGAAGAACGCGCGCACCTGCGCTTCGGGCACGCGGAACGTCGCGCCGTGGTACGGCGGCATCACCATCACCATCGCCGCGCCGAGTGCCTGCGCGTGCCGGTTGCGTTCCGCGCAGATCCGCGCGCTGAAGTGCGACGTCGTGACGATCACCGGCACGCGGCCCGCGACGTGTTCGAGCGTGGTGCGCGTGATCAGGTCGCGTTCGTCGTCGCCGAGCGCGAATTGCTCCGAATAATTCGCATGGATGCAGATGCCCTGCGAACCGGCATCGATCATGAAGTCGAGGCAGCGGCGCTGGCCGTCGAGATCGAGCGCGCCGCGCGCGTCGAAGATCGTCGGCGCGACCGGAAAGACGCCCTGGTAGCGTGCGTTCATGATCGGCCTCACTCGACGATGTCGAACTGGTCGAGGAACTCGGTCTTCAGCGTGAGGCCGAGGCCCGGCACGTCGTCGCGCAGTTGCACGAAGCCGTTCTCGGCCACCGGCTCGCCGTCGAAGATGTAATAGAACAGCTCGTTGCCGACCTCGACGTCGAACATCGGGAAGTACTCGCTCATCGGCGAAGCGAGCGTGCTCATCGTCAGGTGGTAGTTGTGCATCTGGCCCGCATGCGGAATCACCGGCACGCTGTACGCCTCGCATAGCGCGTTGATCTTGTGCGCCATCGTGATCCCGCCGACGCGGTTCGTGTCGTACTGGACGACCGACACGGCCTTGCGATCCAGCAGCTGCTTGAAGCCGTACAGCGAGAACTCGTGCTCGCCGCCGGAGATCGGAATGCGCGTCAGCTGGTTCAGTTCCGCGTAGCCGTCGATGTCGTCGGCGATCACCGGTTCTTCCAGCCAGCGCGGCTGGTATTTCTCGAGCTTCGGCAGGATGCGCTTCGCGTACTCGAGGTTCCAGCCCATGTAGCACTCGAGCATCAGGTCGTTGTCGTAGCCGATCACTTCGCGGATCGCCGCGACCGACTTCAGGTTCTCGGCCACGCCTTGCTGCCCGTGTGCGGGCCCGTAGCCGAAGCGCATCTTGAACGCGCGGAAGCCTTCCTTCAGGTAGCGCTGCGCCTCGTCCTGCATCTCTCTCAGGTCGGTGCGGTAGAGCTTCGAGTAGTAGCAGGGGATCTTTTCCTTGGTGCGGCCGCCGAGCAGCTTGAACACCGGCTTGCCGACGCTCTTGCCGAGGATGTCCCAGATCGCGATGTCGACCGCCGAGATCGCCGCCATGCCGATGCCCTTGCGGCCCCATGCGTGGGTTGCGCGATACATCCGCTGGTTCAGGTATTCGTAGTCCCACGGGTCCTGGCCGATCACGAGCGGCGCGAGGTACTGGTCGATGATCGCCTTCGCGACATGCGGCGCGAGCGCGACGTTGCCGAGGCCGACGATGCCGTCGTCGGTCTCGACCTCGACGACCGTCCACGCGTGGAAGCGGAACGTGCTCATCGTTTCCTGCGGCGCGTACAGCAGGTCCATCGCGTTCGAGCAGAAGTTGCCCTGCGGCGGAACGGTCTTGCCTTTCCACTGGAATACGCGGGCGCGTACGGAACGGATCTTCATGACGGTGTCTCCGGTAATCGATGTTGTCGTGTGTGGAAGGCGCGCGAACGTCACGCCGAAACGGTGGAAGTGCGGCGCGCGGCGCCCATCCGGCAGGCGATCTGCAGCGCCTGCCAGGTCGCGCCGACGTCGGCCGTGCCGCGGCCCGCGATGTCGTACGCGGTGCCGTGCGCGGGCGTCGTGATCGGCACGGGCAGCCCGCCCTGCACGGTCACGCCGCGCGAGAAGCCGAGCAGCTTGATCGCGATCTGCCCCTGATCGTGGTACATCGTGACGATCGCCTGGTAGTCGCCGGCCTGGGCCTTCAGGAAGATCGTGTCGGCGGGGAACGGGCCGTGGAACGGCGCGTCGGTCGGCCAGTCGCGCGACTGCAGCTTGCGCACCGCCGGCTCAATGATGTCGACTTCCTCGCGGCCGCAGCTGCCGCCGTCGCCGCCGTGCGGGTTGAACGCGGCGATCGCCACCTTCGGCGCCGCGACGCCGTTCGCGAGCAGCGACCGGTAGATCAGTTCGGATGCCTGTTCGATCCGCTCGATGCTCAGGTAGCCCGGCGCATCCTTCAGCGGAATGTGCGACGAGATGCGCGCGGTCCACAGCTCGCCGAGCGTGTTGAATTCGCAGAAGTAGCCGGTCACGCCGAGCGCTTCGGCGAAGTGGTGCAGCTCGTCCTCGTGCTTCAGCCCGCCGAGCTTCATCGCGTACTTGTTCAGCGGCGCGAAGCAGATCGCGTCGATGTCGCCGGCGAGCGCGGCGTCGAGGCACAGGTCGAGCACGGTCAGCGTCGAGCGGCCGCCGGCCGCGCCGGGCTGCCCGACCGTGACGTCGGCCGGATCGATCGTGTCGATGGCGACGAACGCGGCGCGCGCGGTCGACGGCCGGCCGCGCGCGGCGGCGAGCGACGCGACGGGTTCGACGTCGACCGTGACGCCGGCGATGCGCTGGCCGGCTTCCCACAGCCAGCGATCGCCGATCAGCACGAGATTCGCGCGAGCGGTTGCGTCGGGGCGTGCGAGCAGTTTCGCGATCAGTTCGGCGCCGATGCCGGCGGGGTCGCCGAGCGTCAGCGCGACGACGGGCAGGGCGGCGGTGGACGAGGGGGTGTGCATGCGGTGTCTCCGGTGGCGGCGCGAAGCCGTTGGTCTATGGGGTTGATGCTAGGTAGACGGAATGAGTCGGTAAATTGAAAACTCTTGATGAATCGATAACCTGGAGTAATAGGAGATGGGCTCGATCGACCGACGAGATTCGACGCCGCAGTTGCTGAACCGGCTGCGCATGCGCCAGATCGCGCTGCTGCTGGCCGTGGACGAATGCTCGACGCTGCGCGCGGCAGCCGACCAGATGGGCCTCACGCAGCCGGCCGCGACGAAGATGCTGGCCGAGCTGGAGAGCGCGCTCGGCCAGCGGCTGTTCGATCGCGTCGGGCGCGGGCTCGTGCTGAATCCGGCCGGCGAACGCGTGCTCGGCTATTTCCGCGGGATCCGCGGCAGCGTGGAGGCGCTGAACCGCGAGCTCGGCGAACTGCAGCTCGGCAGCGCGGGGCGGCTCGCGATCGGCAGCATCATGGCGGCGTCGCCGGGGCGGCTCACCGAGGCGCTGGTGCAGTTGAAGGCGCGTTACCCGCTGCTGGCGATCGACATCGCGGTGGATACGAGCGACCGGCTGATGCCGCAGCTTCTTGAAGGCGTGCTCGAAGTGGTGATCGGGCGCCACGTCGGGACCGATTGCTGCTTCCGCGTGGTGGACGACGAGGCGCTCGCGATCATCGCGGGCCGCGACCATCCGCTCGCGGGCGCGGGGCCGGTGGCATTCGATGCGCTGCTGGATTACGCGTGGATCCTGCAGCCGGCCGGCAGCCCGGCGCGCGAGGTGGTCGAGCGCGAGTTCCGCGCGCGGCACCAGCCGATGCCGCGCGGGCTGGTCGAAACGGGGTCGATCCTGACCACGATGAACCTCGTGGACCGTTCGCCGATGCTCGGCGTAATTCCGCTGACGGTGGCGCGGCGCAATGCGGAGCACGGGCTCGTCGCGATCGTCGATTACACGCTCGAACAGAAGCTGCCGTCGTACGGCAGCCTCGTGCGGCGCGACCGGCCGCTCAGCATCCCCGCGCAGCAGTTTCTCGCGCTGTTTCACCGGGAAGGAGCCGGAGATGACGACGACGCGTAACGGTGTGGTTTGCCAGCCGCGGCGGCCGAGCCAGCCGCGCCGGCCGCGCTGGCCGAATCAGCCACGGTGGCCGAAACAGCCGAGCCGGCCGAATCAGCCCAGCCAGCCGAGCAGACCGAACCAGCCGAGCCAGCCGAGCCAACCGAGCCAACCGAGCCAACCGAGCCAACCGAGCCAGCCGCGCCGCTAATGCACCACCATCGCGGAACGCAGTGAAGCGCGATGGTGCCGCTGGCGAGACGCGGGAGGCAGGCGAACCCGAAGCGAACCGCCTCAATGCGCCGACGGCGCGGCGGGCGCGTCGGCGAGCGCCGGCATCGATTCCGCCAGCGTGCGTTCCGGGCGGATCCGCAGCGCGGCGACGATGCCGATCAGCAGCATCGCGACCGAGCCGACGAACGGCACGGTCCAGCTTCCCGTGCGATCGACGAGATAGCCGAACAGGATCGGCGACAGGATCCCCGAGATCGCGGAGCCCGCGTTCATCATCCCGCTCGCGATGCCCGCGTGGGTCGGCGCGATATCGCTCGGCACGGCCCAGATCGGCCCGATCGTCAATTCGAGGCACAGGAACGACCCCGACAGGCACAGCGCGACGCCGGCCGTCGAGTGCACGACCGCGAGCGGCAGCAGGCACACGAGCGCGCCGACGAAGCTCGCGACGATCACGCTCTGGCGCGACAGCGCGAGGTTGCCGGTCTTCCGGTAGATGCGGTCGCACAGCCAGCCGCCGAGCGTGTCGCCGACCACGCCCGCGAAGAACACGCCCGACGCGAACAGCGCGGTCGACTTCAGGTTCAGGCCCTGGCCGTTCAGGAAGAACGTCGGCAGCCACGTGAAGAACAGCCAAGCGGTCCAGCCGTAGCAGAAGTAGACGAAGATGGTCGGCGCCATCCGGCGGAACAGCGGCCCCCACGGCGTCGGGCCGGCAGGCGGCGCGGGGCGGGCGGCGCGCGTGCGGCCGTGGCCTGCCTCGTCGCCGAGCGGATGTTCGCGGAAGCCGACGATCCACCACGCGAGCCACACGAGCGTCACCGCGCCGATCACGAAGAACGCGGCGCGCCACGACAGCCAGGTCATCAGCGCGGCGACGATCGGCGGCGTGACCGCGTTGCCGAGCCGCGAGAACGAATGCGTGAAGCCCTGCACGACGCCACGCCGCTCGCGCGGGAACCAGTGGGTGATCGCGCGGGCCTGGGCGGGCAGCGTCGCGCCTTCGCCGATGCCGAGCAGCAGGCGCGCGGCGAACAGCAGCCCGAGGCTGTGCACGAGCCCGGTCGTGAAGGTCGACACGACCCAGATCAGCCCGCAGCCGATCAGCGTGATGCGGGCGCCGAACCGGTCGGCGATCCAGCCGCCGCCGATCTGGCAGATTGCATACGAATACGCGAACGCGGAGAATGCGACGCCAAGTTCGGTATTCGACAGGCCGAGCTCGGCCTTGATCGCGCCGGCCGCGGTCGCGAGGTTGACGCGGTCGACGTAGAGGATGAACGAAAGCGCGCACAGCAGCCACAGCGTGTGGCGCCGTTGACGGTGGTCGTTAGGCATGTGTCTCACTCCATTCTCGTGCGCGGCGTGGCAATGACGCCGCGTTCACTGGCCGGGCCAGCATCGCGCGGCGGCGGAGACACTGTCTAATGAATCTTTGGGATCAATCGATAACCCCAGGTATTCATTCCCGTTTCAGCCGCATCAACCGCATCGGTCGTACCCGACGCAATGGAACGCCACAGGTGAAGAATTGACCGACGACGAAGAACTTTCACTCCGCCGCGAGAGCCGCTTCTGGGCGCTGCCACCGGTGAAATGGTGGATCCGCGGGCATGGCCGCGACGGCTATTCGTTCCGTCTGCTGCTGTGGCCGCCGGTGATCGTGTTCGTGCTCGAATTCCTCTGCACGCTGTTCGACGCGCTGTACACCAGCATCGCCGTCAGCGCCGTCGCGACGCTGTTCCTCGGCTTCGCCGGGTACCACGGCGCGCAGCGCGAATGGCTGGTGCCCTCCGCGACCACCCGCGCGCTCGCGAAGGCACGCATGAAGAAGGCGGCCGAGCGGTTCTCGTCGCTCGGCGTGGGCGCGACCGTGCTCGCGATCTTCGTCGCGGCGACGTCGCTGTCGCTCGTGATGTCGGGTCAGCCGGTGCTGGACACTGCGTCGAAGGACGCGGTGTCGATCTTCATCGCGCTGGTGTTCCTGCCGGTGTACGTGTCCGGCGCGGTGCGCAAGCTGGCGATCGCGCGGATCGAGGAACTGGAGGCGCTGCGCAACGCGACCGTCGGCACCCGCCTGAAATTCGACCGCGCCGGCGCGGTGCGCGCGGTCGTCGTGCAGGGCGCGGCGGGGAAAGGGAAGGTATCCGTGCGGGAGTACACGGTGCTCGGGTTCAACCCGCCGCTCGAACAGGTCGGGCGCGAACCGGGCGCGTGACGGCGTGACGGCGTAAAGGCGTAAAGGCAGGGGCGTCTTAAGCCGGAAAGCGCTCGTTCTCGGGCGCCGGCACGAGGTTCTCGGGCCACTGCACTTCGAACCGCGTACCGCCGGCGCCGGTCGGCACGCAGACGGCTTCGCCATGATGCGCATGCGCGATCGCCGCGACGACGGCGAGCCCGAGGCCGCTGCCGCCGGGCTGCGACTCGTCGGCGCGCCGGAATGCCTTGAACACGTGCGGCGCGAAATCGGCCGGGATGCCGGGGCCGTCGTCTTCCACGCGCAGCCGGCACATTCCCCGTTCGACGCATGTCTGGATCCGGATCGTGCCGGGCACCGCATGGCGGCGTGCGTTTTCCAGCAGCGCCAGCAGCGCCTGGCGGAGGCGCACCGGGTCGCAGTGCATGGGCCGCGGATCGAGATCGAGCACCGGATGCTGGCCGGCGGCATGCATCGCGTGGGCGAATACGTCGACCACGGCGCGCACCTCGGCGGCAAGATCGGTGTCGCGGATCTCGATGCTCAGGTGGCCGCCATCCGCGAGGCTGACCACGCGCAGATCCTCGATCAGCCGCGTCAGCCCTTCGACCTGCGCGAGCAGGCTGCGGAACTGTGCTTCGTCGGGCTTGAACACGCCTTCGGCGAGCCCCTGCAGGCGCCCGCGCAGCACCGTGACGGGCGTGCGCAGCTCGTGCGCGATCGCCGCATTCCAGATCGCCTGTTCGTTGGTCACGCGCTGCAGTTCGTCGGCGAGCGCGTTGAAGTTGTCGGCGAGCAGCGCGGCTTCATGCAGCGAGCGGTCGCCTGCAACGGCGCGCGCGCCGAGATCGCCGCGCGCGACGCGTCGAATGCTGTCGGTGACCGAATTCAGCGGCACGAGGATGCGGCGCGCGAGATTGACGGCGACCGCGACCGACAGCACGAGGCCGACCGACGTGGTCGCGATCAGCCACAGCCATTCCGGCGCGGTCGGCAGCCAGTTCTTCGTGTTGAAATGCGCGGGCCAGTAGTTGAACGCGACGTAGTAGAAGACGGTGGCGGTGAGCACCATCAGCAGCGTCACGCCGAATACCATCCCGGCCATCGTCAGCGCGATCTGCCGGCTCAGGCCATCGAGCTTCACGTTCAGCTCCACAGCTTGTAGCCGACGCCGCGCACGCTGGCGGGCACGCCCTGCACGCCGAGGTCGTCCAGCTTCTTGCGCAGCTTGCTGACGTGGCTGTCCACGGTGCGCTCAAGCGTGTCGCCTTCCGGCAGGCAGGTGGCCATCAGCTCGGCGCGGCTGAACACGCGGCGCGGCGCGCGTGCGAGCTGCGCGAGCAGCTTGAATTCGGTCAGCGTGAGCACGAGCGTGTGCCGTTCGCCGCCGACTTCGACCGTCGCTTCGTGGTGTTCGAGATCGATCTCGAACGGCGCGACCCGCAGCACGCGCTGCTCCTCCTGGCGGGCGCCGGCCATCGAACGGCGCAGCACCGCTTGCGCGCGCGCGACGACTTCGGCGGGATTGAACGGCTTCACCACGTAGTCGTCGGCGCCGATGCGCAGGCCGGTGAGCTTGTCGATGTCCTGGTCGAGCGCGGTCAGCATGATCACGGGCGTGTCGCCGCGATGACGGATTTCGGCAAGCACCTTCCAGCCGTCGACGTGCGGCATCTGCACGTCGAGCAGTACGAGGTCGGGCTTCAGTTGCAGGTGCAGTTCCAGTGCGCGGCGGCCGTCGGCCGCGTGCACGGTGCGCAGGCCGTTGCGCGCGAGATAGGCGGCCAGGATCTCGGCGATCTCGGGTTCGTCCTCGGCGATGAGGACGAGCGCTTGGGCATCCTGGCCGACGCTGGAAGGGGGCGGGAGATCAGGCTGGGCCATTCGTATGCGTCCATCGGGGTTTCCATCGAGTCGCCATACTACCGCATGGGAAACGCCGTCGAACGGAGGCCGGGCGGCGGTGTGCGCCGGCGTGTTTACCGATGCGTGTCGAACGCGGACACGATCTCGTCGATCGTCGCGCGGATGCGCGCGGTGTGGCGCAGGTCGCGATGCGTGACGAGCCAGACCTCGTAGGGCGATTCCCGCATCTGCGCGGGCCAGATGCGGGCGAGGCCGTCGCGTTCGCCCATGTGTACCGGCATTTCGCCGATGCCGAGGCCCGAGCGCAGCGCGGCGCGCATCATCAGGCTCGAATTCATCCGCCCGACGATGCGACCTGCATCGATCGGCTCGCCGGCGATCGCCGGCTTCCGGCTCGCGTCGACATACGGCTGGTAGACGACCAGGTCGTGCCCCGCGAACGCGCTGCCGCGCGCCGGTTCGCCGTGCCGTTGCAGGTAGTCGTGCGAAGCGAACAGGCCCATGTCCCAGCAGGCGAGGCGGCGTGCGACGAGATCGGGGTTGTCGGGCCGCACGGTGCGCACCGCGATGTCGGCTTCGCGTTTCGCCAGGTTCAGGATCTGGGTCGACGTGTTCAGCGACACGCACACGTCGGGATGCTTCGCATGCAGCCGCGCGATCGACGGCATCACGAATTCGAGCGCGAGCGCATCGGTCGTCGTGATCTTGACCTCGCCGGCGAGCCGCCGGTCGACGCCCTGCGTCAGCCGGACAAGCTCGTGCGCGTGCTGCTCCATCGCCTCGGCGGCGCGCAGCGCCAGCTCGCCGACCGGCGTAGTCAGGTAGCCCTTCGACGAGCGCAGGAACAGCGTGGCGCCGAGCATGTGCTCGAGTTGCGCGAGCCGGCGCCCGACCGTCGCCTGGTCGACCCCGAGCGTTTGCGCCGCGCGGCGCAACGTGCGGTCGCGATGAATCGCGAGAAACACGCGTGCGTCGTCCCAGTTCATCGATTGTGCTGACTGATGCATTTTTGCATTCCTCGTTCGGCAATTCACTGCGTGCCCGCGTGCGGCACCGTCCCTAGACTGTCTTCACACCCATTGCGATGCCGCGATTCGAGGATGATCCGCGAATCGGCCGCGCATCGACGAACGTTGAGGATCATATCGTGACTGATGACGTGAAAAACCTGCCCGCCCGCATGACGGCGATCGAAATCGTGCGTCCCGGCGGCCCCGACGTGCTCGTGCCGACCACGCGTCCCGTGCCGTCGCCGGGCCACGACGAAGTGCTGATCCGCATTCATGCGGCCGGCGTGAACGGCCCCGACGTGTTCCAGCGCAAGGGGCTGTACGATCCGCCGCCCGGCGCGTCCGACATTCCCGGTCTCGAGGTTGCCGGCGAAGTCGTCGCGGTGGGCCGCGACGTCACGCGCTTCGCGATCGGCGACGAAGTCTGCGCGCTGATTCCGGGCGGCGGCTACGCGGAATACGCGGTGGCGAACGAAAGCAATACGCTCGCGATCCCCGACGGCCTCGACATGACGGAAGCGGCGGCGATGCCCGAAACCTTCATGACGGTCTGGCTGAACCTGTTCCAGCGCGGCGGGTTCGCGGCCGGCGACAGCGTGCTGATTCACGGCGGCGCGTCGGGCATCGGCACGACCGCGACGATGCTGGCGAAGGCGTTCGGCGCGTCGGCCATCATCACGACGGTGGGCTCGGAAGCCCAGCGCGAAGCAAGCCTGCGGCTCGGCGCGGATCTCGCGGTCGAGTACCGCAACGAGGATTTCGTCGAAGCGGTCAAGCGTTTCACCGACGGCAAGGGCGTCGATGTGATCGTCGACATCATCGCCGGCGACTACGTCGCGCGCAATTTCGCGGCAGCCGCGGTGAACGGCCGCATCGTCCAGATCGGCGTGATCAACGGGCCCGCGAAGGAACTCGACCTGTTCCCGATGCTGACCAAGCGCCTCACGCACATCGGCTCGACGCTGCGCTCGCGCACCTACGCGGAGAAGGCGCAGCTCATCCGCGAGCTGGAGGACGCCGTGTGGCCGCTGATCCGCCAGGGCACGGTGAAGCCGCAGGTCTACCGGACCTTCGATCTTCGCGATGCGAGCGCGGCGCACGCGCTGATGGATTCCGGCCGCCACATCGGCAAGATCGTGCTGCGTACGCCTGCTTCTGCCGCAGACGGCAAATATTCCACATGACCGGGCCGCGCTTCAGCCCGGCTGACGAGGGGGCTGAAAGGCATCGCATACGATGGACTTCATGCTCGTGAATCGACTGCCGTCCATCCCGGCACGAGGATGGGCACGTTCCGGTATGGCCGGCAGCGATTGTTTCACACGGGCCTCTGCCCGCCCGGCTGGCGCGCTGCTGCCTCAGATCTGGCCGAGCAGCACCAGTATCACGACAATGACGACGACCAGCCCGACGGTGCTCGAGGGCCAGTAGCCCCAACTTCGGCTGTGGGGCCATGCAGGAAATGCACCGATGAGTATGAGAATCAGAATGATGATAAGGATCGTACCGAGCATCGCACCCCTCCTGGATTGGACATCGCGGTTCTCCCGCCGGAGGCGATTGGAGCAATGCGTGTGCCGCGATGATGCGGGCCGAACAGCGGCAAGGTCCGGAGCGGGGGGGATTCACGAAATGAATACCCTCTGATTCAGAAAATAAAGTTTAAAAATGCGTCCCCGCCCCCTATGCTGAATCCTTCTGATCTGGCGGGCAGGCGATGGCTGAACTTTTTCTGATACGGCACGGGCAGGCGTCCTTCGGCACGGACGATTACGACCGCTTGTCCGCGGCGGGCGAGCAGCAGGGCGTCTGGCTTGGCGAATACTTCGCGCAGCAAGCGCTCACATTCGACCGCGTGATCTGCGGCACGCTGAACCGCCACGCGCAGACGGTCGACGCGATCCTGCGCGGGATGGGCCGCGAAGGCGCGCCGGTCGAGCGCCACCCGGGCCTGAACGAATACGACTTCCACGGGCTGTTCGCGGCCGCCGCGCACGACTACCCGGACATCGCCCGCCTCGCGGCCGGCTCGATGAAAGAGCATTTCCGCGCGCTTCGGCAGGTGCTGCAGCTCTGGTCGGAAGACCGGCTCGGCGATTCGGCCCCCGAGACCTGGACGCACTTCCAGCAGCGCGTGGCCGATGCCCGTGCGGCCATCCGCCACGGCGGCGGCCAGCGCGTGCTGGCGGTGAGCTCCGGCGGCCCGATCGCGGTCACCGTGCAGCAGGTGCTGGCCGCGCCGCCGTCGAGCGCGATCGCGCTGAACCTGCAGATCCGCAACAGCAGTCTTTCGCAGTTTTTCTTCAACGCCGATGCGTTTCACCTCGCGTCGTTCAACGGCATCCCGCATCTGGAGGATCCCGAACGACATGCGCTGCGAACCTACGGCTGACCCACGAACGATCGCGACGATGACGAACCCTACCCAGCAACTCGACGTAGCCCGCCTCACGCGCTATCTGGAAGCGCACGTGCCGGGCTTCGAAGGCCCGGTCGACACGGAGAAGTTTGCCGGCGGCCAGTCGAATCCGACTTTCCTGCTGCACGCGAAGAGCGGCCGCTACGTGCTGCGCCGCCAGCCGCCGGGCGAACTGCTGAAATCCGCACACGCGGTCGACCGCGAATTCCGCGTGCTGAGCGCGCTGTCGGGCACCGCGGTGCCGGTCGCGCGTCCGTATCACCTCTGCGAAGACCGCGACGTGATCGGCAGCATGTTCTACGTGATGAGCTACGAGGACGGCCGGATCTTCTGGGATCCCGCGCTGCCGGAACTGCCGAAGGCCGATCGTGCGGTGTGCTACGACGCATTGCTGCAGACGATGGCCGCGTTGCACGACATCGACGTCGACGCGGTGGGCCTCGCCGACTACGGCCGCCCGGGCAACTACTTCGAGCGCCAGATCGGCGTGTGGACGAAGCAGTACCGCGCGGCGGAAACGGAGCGCCTCGACGCGATGGAAACGCTGATCGACTGGCTGCCGAAGGCGTGCCCCGAGGACACGGGGCGGCCGGCGCTGGTGCATGGCGACTTCCGGATCGACAACCTGATGTTCGCGCGCGACAGCTATCGCGTGCAGGCCGTGCTCGACTGGGAACTGTCGACGCTCGGCAACCCGCTCGCCGATCTCGCGTATCTCTGCATGTGCCTGCGGCTGCCGTCCGGCGGGCAGGTGCGCGGGCTCGCGGGCCAGGATCGCGCCGAACTCGGCGTGCCGGACGAAGCGGCGATCGTCGCGCGTTATTGCGAACTGCGCGGCATCGAGCCGATCCGCGACTGGCACTTCTACCTCGCATTCAGTTTCTTCCGGCTCGCGTCGATCGCGCAGGGCGTGAAGGCGCGCGCGCTGCAGGGCAACGCGTCGAGCGAGCAGGCGCTGCGCGTCGGCGCGATGGCCGGGCGGCTCGCCGAACTGGCCGTCGGCGTGATCGACGCGCATCGCTGAAACCGCCGGTTTCACCGGGCAGCGGCAGGACAACACATCAATGGAGGAGCACAGCAACATGGCAACGAATCTGTTCGACCTGACGGGCAAGATCGCACTGGTGACGGGCGCGAGCCGCGGCATCGGCGAGGAAATCGCGAAACTGCTCGCGGAGCAGGGCGCGCACGTGATCGTGTCGAGCCGCAAGCTCGACGACTGCCAGGCCGTGGCCGACGAGATCGTCGCGGCAGGCGGCCGCGCCGAGGCGCTGGCCTGCCACGTCGGGCGGCTCGAGGACATCGCCGCGACGTTCGAGCACATCCGCGGCAAGCACGGCCGCCTCGACATCCTCGTGAACAACGCGGCCGCGAACCCGTATTTCGGGCACATCCTCGATACCGACCTCGCCGCGTACGAGAAGACGGTCGACGTGAACATCCGCGGCTACTTCTTCATGTCGGTCGAGGCCGGCAAGCTGATGAAGGCGCACGGCGGCGGCGCGATCGTCAACACGGCGTCGGTGAATGCGCTGCAGCCGGGCGACCGGCAGGGCATCTACTCGATCACGAAGGCCGCGGTCGTCAACATGACGAAGGCGTTCGCGAAGGAATGCGGGCCGCTCGGCATCCGCGTGAACGCGCTGCTGCCGGGCCTCACGAAGACGAAGTTCGCGGGCGCGCTGTTCGCCGACAAGGACATCTACGAGAACTGGATGGCGAAGATCCCGCTGCGCCGCCATGCGGAGCCGCGCGAAATGGCCGGCACCGTGCTGTATCTCGTGTCGGACGCCGCGAGCTACACGAACGGCGAATGCATCGTCGTCGACGGCGGCCTGACGATCTGAGCGCGCGATGAAGATCGACAGCTACGCCGGACAGGCCGTGATGATCACCGGCGCCGCGAGCGGCTTCGGCGCGTTGCTCGCGAGCGAGCTGGCCGCGATGGGCGCGCGCCTTGCGCTCGGCGACCTGAACGGCGACGCGCTCGAACGCGTCGCCGCGCCGCTGCGCGCGGCCGGCGCCGACGTGATCGCGCAGCGCTGCGACGTGCGCATCGAGGCCGAGGTGGCGTCGCTGGTGCACGCGGCCGCCGAGCGTTTCGGCCGGCTCGACGTCGGCATCAACAACGCGGGCATCGCGCCGCCGATGAAGGCGCTGATCGATACCGACGAAGCCGATCTCGACCTGAGCTTCGCGGTGAACGCGAAGGGCGTGTTCTTCGGGATGAAGCACCAGATCCGCCAGATGCTCGCGCAGCGCGAAGGCGTGATCCTGAACGTCGCGTCGATGGCCGGGCTCGGCGGCGCGCCGAAGCTGGCGGCCTACGCGGCATCGAAGCATGCGGTGGTCGGGCTCACGAAGACGGCCGCCATCGAATACGCGCGCCACGGCATTCGCGTGAATGCGGTGTGCCCGTTCTACAGCACGACGCCGATGGTCACCGACAGCGATATCGGCGAGCGCCAGGACTTTCTCGCGCAGGGCTCGCCGATGAAGCGGCTCGGCCGGCCCGAGGAAATCGTCGCGACGATGCTGACGCTGTGCGCGAAGGAAAACACTTATCTGACCGGGCAGGCCGTCGCCGTCGACGGCGGTGTCTCGGCTTTCTGACGGAACCGGACGAACGGAATCGAGGAGTCGATCATGGACTTTGGCTACACCCCGAAAGTGGAAGAACTGCGCAGCCGCGTGCGCGCATTCATGGACGCGCACATCGTGCCGCGCATCCGCCAGTGGAACGAGGAAGTGCACGCGGGCCAGTATCCCGTGTCGTTCATGGAGGAGCTGAAGGCGCGCGCGAAGGCGGAAGGGCTGTGGAACCTGTTCCTGCCGCACCTGAAGGACGACGAGCCCGGCACGGGCCTGACGAACCTCGAATATGCGCCGCTTGCCGAGATCATGGGGCGCGTGAGCTGGGCGTCGGAAGTGTTCAACTGCAACGCGCCGGACACCGGCAACATGGAGCTGCTGCACATGTTCGCGTCGCCCGAGCAGCGCGAACAGTGGCTGAAGCCGCTGCTGCGCGGCGAGATCCGCTCGGCGTTCGCGATGACGGAGCCCGACGTCGCGTCGTCGGATGCGACGAACATCACGACGCGCATCGAGCGCGTGGGCGACGAGTACGCGATCAACGGCCGCAAGTGGTTCATCACGAACGCCGCGCACCCGAACTGCAAGATCTTCATCGTGATGGGCAAGACCGACCCCGAAGCCGCGTCGCACCAGCAGCAGAGCATGATCCTCGTGCCGCGCGACACGCCGGGCGTGACGATCGTGCGCAACATCACGGTGGTCAATCACTACGCGCCGGAAGGGCACTGCGAGATCACGTTCGACAACGTGCGCGTGCCGGCGAGCAACCTGCTCGGCGAGGAAGGCAGCGGCTTCGCGCTCGCGCAGGCCCGCCTCGGGCCGGGCCGCATCCACCACTGCATGCGTTCGATCGGCGCGGCCGAGCTCGCGCTGGAGCTGATGGTCGACCGCGCGCAGTCGCGCGTCGCGTTCGGCAAGCCGCTGAACCGGCACGGCACGGTCGGCGAATGGATCGCGCGCTCGCGCATCGAGATCGAGCAGGCGCGCCTGCTGGTGCTGAAGGCCGCGTGGATGATCGACAAGGTCGGCGCGAAGGCTGCCCGCAAGGAAATCGCGATGATCAAGGCGCTGGTGCCGACCGTGTATACGAACGTGTGCGACCGCGCGATGCAGGTGTTCGGCGCGGCGGGGTTGAGCCCCGATACGCCGCTCGCCGACCTCTGGACCTGGGGCCGCGCGCTGCGCTTCGCCGACGGCCCGGACGAGGTGCACCTGCAGGCAATCGCGCGGATGGAAATCAAGGACGGCGAGCCGGGTTCGACGGCCCCGTACCTGACGCCGCCGCCGCGCGCCTGAGCGTCGCGCCGGGATGCGCAGGGCCGTGGACGAACGGGCGGCGCACGCCGTAAGATGCCGGCAAGGAGATCCGGCGATGCGCCTTTCGAAGATTGACCTGAACCTGTTCGTCGTATTCGACGCGATCTACACCAAGCGCAACCTGACGCGGGCGGCCGAGGTGCTGAATCTCACGCAGCCGGCCGTCAGCAACGCACTGGCGCGGCTGCGCAAGACCCTGAACGATCCGCTGTTCGTCAGCACGCCGGCCGGGATGATGCCGACGCCGCTGGCCGAGAACATCGTCGGCCGCGTGCGCGAGGCGATGCAGCTGCTCGATTCGAGCGCGCACGAAGGCGACGTGTTCGATCCGGCGTCGTCGACGCGCGTGTTCCGGATGAGCATGAGCGACCTGACCGAAGCGCTGCTGCTGCCCGCGCTCGGCGAACTGCTGCAGACGCATGCGCCCGGCATGCACGTGCGCAGCTACACGATGGACCGCCGCGAAGTCGCGACCGCGCTCGCGAACGGCTCCGTCGACATCGCGATCGACGCGCCGCTGATCGGCGATCCGCACCTGCACCAGGCGCTGCTCGTGCGCGACCGCTATGCCTGCATGATCCGCGACGATCACCCGTTCAAGGGCGACACGCTCACCATGGACGACTACCTGTCGATGGGGCACATCCACGTGTCGAGCCGCCGCAAGGGCAGCGGGCACGTCGATGCGGAACTGACGCGCCTCGGGCTGCGCCGCAACATCCAGATGCGCGTGCAGCACTACATGGTCGCGCCGCTGATCGCGATGCGCGGCAATCTCGCACTGACGGCGCCGCTGCGGCTGCTGCAGCGCTATCCGGCGCGCATGCTCGAACTGCCGTTCGAGATGCCGGGCCTCGAATACTTCTGCTACTGGCATCGCAGCGCCGATCAGGACCAGGGCAGCCGGTGGCTGCGCGAGCAACTGATGAGGCTGATGGGCGGGATCGGCGAAGTGCAGTGATGCGCGTGCGGGGCACGTCGATGGGGGCGATCCGGCCGACGCATGGCGCCGCCGCTCGACGCAGATGTCGGCACGTTCGTCGACAACCTGCTGAACCAGCAGGACCCGGCCGATACGCCGGTGATGAAGGCGTTCCGCACGCAGCAGCGGCCGGATTTCACGTTCTCGACGTTTCTTGCGTGGATCGACAGCGTGTTCAACCTGACCGGCGAAGCGGGCCGATCTCGGGGCATCGGGCGTGAAGCGGTTGGCCTGAACGGGTGACGGCGGCGCGCCGGTGCGTGCCGCCATGCCGGCCGGACGAATGCGCGTACGCGCTCAGAACGGCTCGTCGTCGAAGCGGGACGAAGCCGGACGGCGCTTCATGTCCTTCAGCCAGTCCCTGACCTGTTCCGGATCGTCGAACTCGTGCAGCGCCACGGTCAGGTCGTGGTTGCTGCGCTGCATGCCGGCAATGTCGCGCGCGAGCAGGCGCATCACGGTATCGGGCGCCACCTTGACGGACGGCGCGATCCCGTAAGTCCGCCGGAAGCCGGTCTCGACGTGCTCGATCTCCTGATCCAGCTCGCGCAGCTGCTCCTCCAGAATGCCGTTGTAGCGCGTCAGCCGGTCTTCGCTCAGGCCGTCGATCGCGCGCCGGTCGATCTGTTCGATCTCCAGCTGCAACTCCAGCAACTGCAGGAGATTGCCCTTCGCATACGCATGGTTGACCCGCTGCATCAGCACGGTCTTGCGCGCCTGCTCCTGTGGATCGGTTTCGCGATCGGGATGCAGCGCGCTCGCGAGCTTGCGATAGACCTCGCGGATCGACTTGCTCGATTCGGCCTGCTCGGCTTCGCGTTTGGCGACTGCGGCCGATTGCCGGGGCGCTTTCTTGCGCTTGGCGCGCTGCGCCTCGCGGGCCTCGTGGGCGGCCATGTCGCGCCTGAACTGTTCGTCCAGCTCGGCTTGCATGCGCGCAGCGAGTTCGTCGGGCGACAGCGTGTCGAGATCGTCTGCCGGTGCAACGTCAGGCGTCGGCTCCGGTTCCAGCTTCGCCGGTGCGCGATCGACGGTTGCGTATTCGTCGTCGCCGGATGCGCCGTGCCGGTTGTAGATGACCTTCAGCTGTACGTCGTCGCTGACGTCGAGCAAGTCGCGAGCCATCCCCGCGATCAGTTCGGACAGCGTGCGCTGTTCGGCCTTGCTCAGTCCCTTTTGCAGGAACGCGTCGTCGAGCAGATTGAGCAAGCGGATCCGCAACGCCGTCGACGCCTGTTCGAGCGGCAGCAGCGCGTCGACGAATTTCTTCTGGAAGTCCGGCATCACGGCTTCCCACGCGCCGAGCCGCTCGCGGCGCTTCTCGATCTGCTTGACGAGCGTATTGAACGTTTTCTGGGCTTTCGACAGGCTGGCTGTCTCGTGGCCGGGTGCGATGGCGACCGCGGCACCGCGACGTGCGGTCATGTTGAGGATCCTCCGGCCGCGGCGGGACGCGCGGCAGGCGGGTATTTTAGCCGGACGGGCCGCGGGAGGCCCGCAAGGGCGTGCTTCTCCGACGCGACCGGTGGCGTGTTACTGCTTCACCGCCGCAACGGCCGGCGCCCCCGATTCCGAGCCCGATGCACCGTTCGACCCATAGGCGGCTTCGGCGCTCTTGCGTTCGGCGAGGCGCTTGGCAGCCAGGCGTTCCTGCGCGGCGACGATGTCACCCGGATAGTTTTCGCCGTCGGCGGCGATCGGCTCGTAGCCGACCGATTCGAGGTCGAACAGTTCCTGGCGAACCTGGGCGCGCGTGAGCGTCGAGTGCGACGACTGCGCGTACGACGCGGTCGGTGCGGCGAGGAGAACGGTGGCGGTAGCGGCGACGGTGGCGATGGTGGCGATGACGGATTTCACGGTTTCCTCAGACGGTTTCGTTACGGTCCTGCGTGCATTCGCTTGGCTGAACCGACGACGCAAGTTTAGGAACCCGGACGGCCCGGATAAATGGAGAATCCGGGCCAGCAGTGTTTCAGAATCGGCAAGAGTGGGCCGGGCGGCGCCGTTGTGTCAGTCGCCGAACAACTGCCCCTGCCCGGAGATCACGCGCTCGAAATCGTCGCGCAGGAACGGCAGGATCGCGTCGGCCACAGGCTGCAGCTGACGGCTCACGTAGAACGCGTAGTCGATCGGCGAGCGCATCGTCTCGAGCGGCTCGGGGCCGGCCGTCGTCATCACGTAGCTGATCCAGCCGCCGCGCTGATACTGCAGCGGCCGGCCCTGCGCGTGGTTGAACTCGTCGGCGATCCGTGCCGCGCGCACGTGCGGCGGCACGTTGCGCTCGTACTCGCGCAGCGGCCGGCGCACGCGCTTGCGGTAGACGAGCTGGTCGTCGAATTCGCCGGCCAGCGTGCGCCGCACGGTGTCGCGGATGAAATCCTGGTACGGCTCGCGGCTGAACACGCGCCGGTACAACTCGCGCTGGAACTGCTGCGCGAGCGGCGTCCAGTCGGTGCGCACCGTTTCGAGCCCCTTGAAGACGAGGTCCTCGCTGCCGTCGGCCGCCGCCGCGAGGCCCGCGTAGCGCTTCTTGCTGCCTTCCTCCGCGCCGCGCACGGTCGGCATCAGGAAGCGGCGGTAGTGCCGCTCGTACTGCAACTCCAGCGCACTCTCGAGCCCGAAGTGGTCGCG
The DNA here is from genome assembly GCF_017104975.1 of Burkholderia sp. Ac-20344. NCBI lineage: Bacteria > Pseudomonadati > Pseudomonadota > Betaproteobacteria > Burkholderiales > Burkholderiaceae > Burkholderia > Burkholderia sp. Ac-20344. Next base: position 27,414 of record NZ_JAAGPP010000006.1, on the reverse strand, counting down.
CAGGTGTGCCTGCCACCAGCGGTTCACGTGCTCGACGAGTGCGCGGCCCTTGGCGCCGGCTTCGTCGTCGTCGTGCGCGCGACCGAGCCACACGAACGTCGAATCGGTATCGCCGTAGATCACTTCGTAACCCTGCGCTTCGATCAGCTCGCGCGTGCGGTGCATGATCTCGTGCCCGCGCATCGTGATCGACGACGCGAGGCGCGGGTCGAAGAAACGGCAGCCCGTCGAGCCGAGCACGCCGTAGAACGAATTCATGATGATCTTCAGCGCCTGCGACAGCGGTGCGTTGCGCTGCCGCTTCGCGTCGTCGCGGCCTTCCCACACGCGGCGCACGACATCGGGCAGGCAGTGCGCGGTACGCGAGAAGCGCGCGCCGAGGAAGCCGGGCACCGATGCATCGTCGCCGGGATTCGCGAGCCCTTCGATCAGCCCGACCGGATCGATCAGGAACGTGCGGATGATCGACGGATAGAGGCTCTTGTAGTCGAACACGAGCACCGAGTCGTACAGCCCGGGGCGCGAATCCATCACGAAGCCGCCGGGGCTGTTTTGCCCCGTCACGTCGCCGAGGTTCGGCGCGACATAGCCGAGCCGGTGCATGCGCGGCAGGTACAGGTGCGTGAACGCCGCGACGGACCCGCCGGTGCGATCGGCCGCGAGGCCCGTCACGCTCGCGCGTTCGAGCGCGAAGGACAGCAGGTCGGCCTTGTCGAAGATGCGCGTGACGAGCTCGCAGTCCTTCAGGTTGTAGCGCGCGAGCGCCGGCTTGTCGTGATCGAAGCGGCGCTGGATCTCGTCCATCCGCTGGTACGGGTTGTCGATAGACTTGCCTTCGCCGAGCAGCGCCTGCGACACGTATTCGAGGCTGAACGACGGGAACGTCCACGTCGCGGATTTCAGCATGTCGATGCCGTCGAGGATCAGCCGGCCGGCCGCGCCCGCGAAGAAGTGGTCGGGCTGCTGGCCATGCGCGCGCCAGTCGAGCACGCTGCCGCCGCGCCCGAGCTTCAGCGGTATGCCGTATTGCTCCGCGTGCGCATGCAGGATGCGCAGGTCGAACTGCACGAGGTTCCAGCCGATCACCGCATCGGGATCGTGTTCGTCGAACCAGTCGTTGAGCCGCGCGAGCATCGCGGGCCGGCTGTCGCAGTAGTCGAGGTTGAAGTCGACGGCGTTTGCTGCGTCGCTGTCGCCGCCGTTCGGCGGGCCGAGCATGTAGACCTGCCGTTGCCCGCAGCCTTCGAGTGCGATCGAGTACAGCTCGCCGTGCACGCTGGTTTCGATGTCGAGCGACACGCAGCGCAGCGCCGGGCGATAGCCGTCGGCGGTTTTCAGTTCGGCGCCGGTCAGCGTGCCGTCGTGGCCGGGCTGCCCGCGAAACTGCACGCATGCCGTGATGAAGCGCTCCATCGCGTAACGGTCGGGCGGCTGCACGTCGGCTTCGTAGACGTCGACGCCGGCTGCCGCGAGGCGCTTCTGCAGCCCGGACAGGTGGCGATAGCGCTTGCAATAGAGGCCGACGACCGGGCGCTGCCGGAAATCGCGCAGCGCGAGCGGGCGCAACTCGGCCTCGCGCTCGCCGGCCAGCGCGCGTTCGGCGAGCGACTGCTGTTCGGCCGGAATGAACGCGACGGCTTCCTGCGGGCGCAACCGCACACGGCGCGGACCGTGTTCGGTTGCCAGCCAGAACTCGATCTCGATGCCGGATGCGGTGTCCCGCCAGTGGCGGGTGAGGATGAAACCCTGCTCGAACGCCGTCAAAACGCTTGCTCGTGGTGGATGCCCAGGCGGCGGATTTTAGCGCTTGGAAGCGGTTCGCGCCGGCGGCGGACCGATGGCATCAGGTGGCATCAGGTGGCAGGAAGCCGGCGCGTGACGCGCCATCCCGTGCAGGCCGCATCGATCGGCCGCAGCAACCACCGGTGCGTGGCGATCGCATGGCGCTTCTGCGTGACGTATTCGTCTACCGCGAGTTCGAGAGCATCGTCACCGACGCGGGACAATGTCGCGGTGGCGCCGGAGCCATCCGCGAATTCGATGACGGCGGGATGCGACCTGGCGGTGCGCGGCGCATCATGGTCGAGCGTCACGATGCTGCCCGGGTAGCGGTGCGAATGGCGGGTACGCAGCAGGACGGCAGTGGGCATGGAAAAGCGCTTCGGAAAACGCCGGCGTGGGCAACGTGAGCCGGATTCCGGAGCCTACATGAAGGTGAGCGTTTGCAGCGTCATGGCCGGCGGACGCTTGGAGGTTCGGTGCCCGAGGCTGGACTCGAATTCAACCGTCAATTCATTGCCACGCAGCCGTCTTTTAGTCGAACCGGTGACCTCACTACCGTGTTCGAGTTTGTCGCCTTTACGAGGCAGATATTTAATTTCGGCTTTCTCTTTGTGGCTATCTTGCTATCTTTATCGACTTTATGATTCTTTTGATTGAATTTATTTTGACCTCTGCTTTCTTGCTAAGCCTTCCGCCGGGAGTGGGGGGGGCTCAATGACGGCGGAAACAAAAATCGCGGGAGGTGAGTTGATTTTTTTTGATATGGCTAATGCTGCAACATAACAGACTGCAGGACGTTTTTCTGAAGTTTCGGAAATATCGCAAAGTGTGTTGTCAGCCTCGTATACAATAAAATCGCCAATTTTTTCCTCTCTTGCTTCATAGAGTGCGCTATAACCCGCTTCGAAATATATGAGGGCATCATCAGAAAGTGGAGGAATCCTGTCTTTTCCTTCGGGAGGAAGTTCTCTATATTTAATAAATCCGTTGTCTCGTGCAACTTTGTCGGAAGTTTTGTTGTATATGCATATGCTAGCTATAGTTTCTGACTGCTTTACGTCTACGCATACGGAATCAGAACCATCCGGGTTGGCTATTTTATTCTCGTAAGCTGGCAGGTGAACCTTCATCCCATCGTTAAATGTAAGATACTGTGCATATGAAGGCGACGCTATCCAGGGAGAATTGACTAAAATTAGAAGCACAATGGCGGTTGTATTTTTCACGTTAAATCCATTATTATTTTTGAAATGCGTTGGGTGTGGTTGATGCGATCCTCTAGCCCGTTTGGTTTTCCCGTCTTTCTATTTATTCCGTTAATGGCTCGAGATACGGAGAAAATTGCTTGATAGGAGACGTTTAGCTCCTGGATCGACGAATTAATCGTGATGAACTTATTGCTTGCGGCACCTGCTGTCCAATACCAGCCGCCTGCATCGATGCAGTTGAAGGGAACGATGCCAATTTGTTGGGGGGCGGTAATAATTGGTTGGCGGCGCGTTTTGTCTTCCCACCATTTTTTGTCGAATGACGTCGCATCCAGCCAGCCACGGTATACCCAGTAGCTGGCATAGTTCACTTGCCCGGTAAGTTGCTTCATGCCGCGACCTCGGAATTTGATCCCATCGCCAGCGCCGCTGTTTCCAAGATCAGTTCGCCCTTCAAGATAGTCGAAATAGCGATCGTCTTTGTTATTGTAATAACCACTTGTCTCAGGTTGAAGGCTTGCCGAAAAATGAGTGGTGGATGCTTCCAACATTCGAGCAAGCATGAATGACTCTACGGCTCCCTGACCAAGAAAATGTGTCATCCTCGTTGATGTGCTTATCAGATATTTACGCATTCCTTGATTGAGTGATATGCGATAATGTTCTCTCTTGGAATTTGGATTTGGCGTTTCTTTGCGTCTATAGAGTTCATCCGGATAGATGTGCGAGAGCTCAGTCGACGATAGCCAGCCGCATCGTCTGAAATGCCGAATGAATGCGAGCGGATGAAAAAACCACAGATTTTTCCCTGCCGGTAGTCCAGTGTTTTTCCAAAACTGAACGGCCTTCAGGTGCTTCATGAAATCGTTGTAGCCCTTGTCGTTGCCGTGATAGAACCCACCCTCATCGAGCAGTCTCGCATAGCGCTCCTCGTTGTCTGTACTATCCCATTCGCTCGACGCATTGCAGACAAGGCGACGTAACTGGCGCCGCACCTGATCGTTACCTTTGACATAGGCCGAGAGTACGCTCGACTTGTGTGCTTCCGTCGTTTCCCCTGGCTCCGCTGATACTTCGTGCGGGGCAGCATCATTCACTATTTTCTTCAGCGCATCCAGATCACACATCCCGTCACTATCGAACGGCGTATTGCCTTCACTGACTTTCTGCCACCCCGTAAAAGCCAGAAAGTCTGCATCAGAAAACTTGTGGATACTTGCATCATGCACGTCGATGTAGCCGACCTTGCCTGCGGCCCAATTGACCTTGATCCACGTTACGCGCTCATTTTCTGCCAGCTTTGGGGACGGGGACAGGATGCGACCAAAACGCAGCAGCTCGTAGCCGTCGCTTGGACATGACGGATAGAGTGCCGTAGCGCGCTTGTACAGATCGTATTCGTGGCCCTTTTCCTCGACGGGTTGCAGCGTGAGCAGCGTACGGGTGCCGTCTTGTGCAACAGTCCAGACATTGGTGTATTTCGAGCCGAGGCTGAAGTAGGTCTCGACTAGCAGCGGCAGGGATGAGTTCGAGCCCTCTTGACCTGGCTTGAATTCGATTCCGTTCAACTTGTTGTGAGTGTCGACCTTCTCGGGCAGACGACGAAACGTGCTGCCTGCCGGAATGATGAAATACGCGTGCCCCCACCAGTCCGTTCCAGTCGACGGGGTAGGTGTGCTGTTGCCCAGCTGCGTGCGTTCGAAATATGCGTCGAAATCCGCCGGCAACATGAAGATTTCGAAATGCAAATGCGGCATGCCCTCGTATCGGCCGAGCCACCCGAGCACGTCTTTGCGCCGGACCTTCTTACCGTCCCCCGAAACCGCTGGCGTCACCTGGCCCCTGGCCGTCGGACCAGTCGGCTTGCGCAGGAATTCCGGCAGATCGGCGTCGCTTGCTCCGGCGTTACCATATTCGTTCAGCGACAGCAGATGCATATACAGAGAATAGAACGTCAGCGTGCGGCCTTCACCGGTCTCCGTCGTATGCCTGAGCAACACAAATCCCGCATTGCTGATCAAGGGGAATTTCGGATTGGTCGCACCCTCGTCAATCCCATGCTGACAGACCCGATAAGCAACGACCTCGCCGTCTGCAATCGCGTACACCTTGCCCTGCGTACTGGGTTGAAGATGCACGCCACAATGCCAGCGGCGATCAAAGGCGATCGGAAAAATGCCGTGTGCACATTCGAACTGATCCACCGCGTCCATCATCGGATCAGGGTTCGTCCCGGTCGGGGCCACGAGACCAGCTTCGGGCAAAAAGGGTGGACTGATAATCATGATCGTTACTGTGTATGGCTGTATCTGGCGTTAGGCAGGTAGTCGCTCCCCCGGGGTTGCGGCAAGTCGGAAGAGCTATGGCCGGGTCCTTCGAACATGAACGAGGCTGCTCTAATACGGAAGTCAAACGGACAATGAAGACGACATTTCCGTTTTCGATGGTCATTGATGCACCGCCGCCGGCCACCATTTCCCTCGTCTTAGCGTTCACAAGCATATTCGCGTTGGGGCTCGACACGTGCAATTGATCGTCTACAAAAAAGATCCATTGCAGCGCGCTGCGCTTGCAACTGGATTCTTCATTTTGAGAAAATATTTGCCTAGTTTACGCGTGTACAGCGAGATAAGATCGCCCGCCACCACGCGTTGCCTGATCGATGCTTCATCGTGTGACCTCCGCTCGTACGGCGAAATCGCACGGCACTTATACGCGGCAAACCCGGGAGTTCCGCATGCATCTTGTTCAACTTAAACGTCACAAATCGTTAAATATAAATACCTTCCCCTGCGCCAGAAAGGCAATGCTCCAACGACTGTTATAGATGTTTATTTTTCATTCTATGCGCATGTTGCCAAATTATCCGAAAAATTTTTTACCAAAAAAATTATTATTTGGATTTCTATTGGACGCTAAGCCGCAATTATTTGTATATCGAATCACATTTATTTTTAGAGGATGGTTGCGACTTTCATGGGAATTGGTTTATAGATTCTGGCCGGCATCGAGTTCAGGAAGTCGACCGCGAAGACGCTTGCGTCGGCGGATGCGGTCATGAGCATCCTGCCGCACGTGCGGCAGCAGGGCTATGGCGAGGACAACGAGGAGCAGGAAGATGGCCTGCTGTGTCTCGCGGTGCCCGTGTTCGACCGTTTCGATCGCGTGATCGCGGGATTGTCGCTGTCGTTCCCGACGATGCGGTGCGGCGCGGACACGAAGGCGCATTACGTCGCGCTGTTGAAGGAGGCAGGGCAGGCGATTTCCGAGCGGCTTGGCCATCGTCCGGAGGCGGCTGGCGTCGAGCAGGCGACGGTTGCACAGAGGATTGAGCACGTGCCGGTAGAGGGCCGGCAAAGCGAAACGACAATACGACGTCAATAACGGATCATGCAGATGAAAATGACGAAGCGCATCGCTATCGCGATGCTCACGATCGGCGCGTGCGTGGGCACGAACGGTGCGTACGCAAAAAACGCGGTGGACTGCGAAAAGCTCAACACGGCAACGAGCGGCCCGGACGACAACTTCCGGCCGCCGGCTTCAGGCACGGTCATCGGCGCGGGGCGCGCGCCCTTCTACTCGGCGCCCGATGCGCAATGCCTGACGAAGCGAACCTTCATCATTCCCGGCGATTCGGTGACCGTCTACAAGTCGCACGGGCGCTGGTACAACATCATGTACATGAACGGCAAGACCGGCGAGGACTTCGAAGGCTGGATCGAGCAGGGCCGTGTGCACCTCGACGGTCAATACGGCGCGCAGTAGCCGTCGGGGCGTATGCGTCGGCGGCAACGCCCGTTACACCGACGCCCACGCAACATCCTGCTTCAGATGCTCCACCCGCCGCGGCCGCTGATACAGATAACCCTGCGCACACTGAATCCCGACCGCATGCAGCGCGCGATGCTGCACTTGGGTCTCTACGCCCTCCGCGATGATCTTCCGGTCGTAGTGATGCGCAACGGACGCGATCCCTTCGATCAATCCCGCACTGTCCCGACGGACGAGATCATTTCCGTTCATCGGCAATCGGGCGGCGTGTATCGGGCACCGCGTCGGCGCGGGTAGCCGTCGCGGATTCTATGCCGTGTCGATGATCGAAGGCGATCGACGATGCGACACGCTGCGATGAAGGCGTCGTTCCACGTGCCCGTGCCGCGAGGGAGGCCCGCTCGCACGATACGCTTGCGCCTCGGGCCCGTATGCGTTGCGCGTGACTACCGGTGCGGCATGAGCGGGTCGCCCCGTTCAACCAAACTGGGCGGTCAGCCATCGTTCGGCCCATTTTGTTGCGTATGCAACCGCATCATCACGCGCATCGAAACCAGCGAGATCGCCGCTGGTGTGTACTTCCTGCTCATCTCCATCCAGAAGGATCGTGGTGATCCTCACATGCGCGATGTACTCTCCATCCGCCCTGCGAGGGGTTGGATCGATTCGGAACCGTGTCAAATTGGATAGCATGGGTTCCTCCCTGTCGGGTTACCGCGAGCCAGGCTGTCGCGGGAGCAGCGCAAGAAAGCGTCAGACATCAAGAGGTGCGATGATCTGGCACGCTTCCTGACCGGAATTACGACCTGCCGTCCCGTTTTCGCAGCGTGGCGCGCGACCGGACACGAACGTCGGGAAATCATCCGTATCGACCTCGCAGCGAGGGGCACGGACAGGCTGGCGAATGACGTGTCGCCTGGGGGGAGGGGGAACCCGTTGCTTCGGCGACCCTTCGGAGCAATGTTCAGGCGGCGGGACAAGAGGGGAGCGTCGACGCCATTCAATAGCGCCCGGACGCTGGGTCACGGTGAGGGGCCAGACCGCATTCAGAGGGTATGCCGAGCGATGCGCCGGAATCGGTCACCGGTCATCCGACGGTTTGATCGTACGCCCATCCATACGTTTGTATAGCGAAATTTCGAGGAACGTCTGCAGCCGAAGCAGGCCTTCGGGTTGCCGCGAAGGTGTGCGCGACGGCGGCAGCGCGTATAGTGAGGAGAGCCTTGTCGCCGGTTCCATGGAACAGTCCTCGCATTCAGCGGTGACATCGTCCGGGCGTTGGGCCGTGCAGGGGCGTTGATGCTCCAGGTTGGCATTGTGAATGTGTCGTCGACTTTGAAGCAGGCAGTGTCCTGGCTTGCACGAACCGGATCCGGACGAAACGGCGCCCCCATGAAAATCGATCGCAGCTCCATTCCCTGCTACCTCGTCCTTCGTGCCGGCTGGCCTCCCTATGTATTGAATGCGGACCGCCTGGTGCTCCGCCGCGAAGCGAGCCCGCTGTTGCGCGCGTTTGCGCGAGCGCGCGGAGGGTTCTCGCATGTCGATGACGTCGCGTGGAACGTATTCTCCGCCGCCGAGGGGCTGTCGGTGGTCGAGCGTCGGGAGACCGGGTTCTTTGCGCTGATCAATGGAACCGAGACCGAGCATCAGTTGCATTTGCTGGCCACCCTCTGATGTCGTCGCCGGGGTGGCCATGGTCGACGAGCGCTTCTCCAGTCTGATCGACGATCAATGAGGACCGGACGACGGCCGCGTGGTCTGCCCCTCGGTTGAAAGCGCTTGACACACTCTGTGATGACACGTACTGTCAGTCGGTGAAGTATTCAAGAAGCGCGATTGCTGCCCATCATCGACCGTAGCCTGCGGTATTCCTTCCCCTCCTTGATTCTTTGCCCGCGTCCGCTTGGGGCGCATACGCTCGTCCATTTTCAGGAGATCTAACATGGATACCGGTACCGTCAAGTGGTTCAACGACAGCAAGGGCTTCGGCTTCATCACGCCCGACAAGGGCGGCGACGATCTGTTCGCGCACTTCTCCGAGATTCGCGGCGACGGCTTCAAGACCCTCGCCGAAGGCCAGAAAGTCAGCTACGAAACAAAGAGCGGCCCCAAAGGCTTGCAGGCGTCGAACATTACCCCTTTGTAATCGACCTGAGTCGTTCGCCTCGTTCACGGAGCGGCACCCAACCGCCGCTTCTTGCGCTACGCGCTGTCGTCGCGGGCGCCACGTGTCTCGATGCAGGCCCGACAGGGCCAGCCGTTTCGCATCGGCATGTCGAACCCGCGTGCAGGCCTGTGCGCCAACCGCCTTCGTAGCGCGTGCACGATCGGACGAGCAGCGCTCATCGGATCATGCAAGCAGCGCAGCTGGAGAACCCGCATGACCCGAAGTCAGTCTCGCAGCAACAAGGCGCCGCCGCGCGTCAAGCCGGTCATGGTCCTGCCCAAGCTCGGCACGGCATTGAACTGGGTGCCGCCCAAGCCGGCCGCGGCCACGAAATCGCGTCCGAAAAAGCGCACGCCGGCTCCGCAATAGCGATCGGCATCGGCCCGCATGACGAAGGGCGGCCGCCGACTGCTTCGCCAGGAAAGCGATTCGTGCGACGCTGGCCGGATCGTGGCTGTCTTCGTTCGGGCAAGGTCACGCCCTCCGCCCGACACCTCGCAATCCGGCATCGTGCGCCTGCCGGCACCCCGTCCGCTGTTGTGCGCAATCCGGAATAAGTTGGACGCCCGACAAATGATGCGCGTATGATGGGTTCATCCGATCGACCCCGGTGTTCCGGTCGCTCGCCCCTCCATCTACCCGCTTGCTGCATCGCCCCGCCTCCGCGCTGCAACGTTGTTCCTTTCACCCCACTGGCCCGCCTCGCAACGGGGTATTGGCCAGTTGCGTTCGCTCGTGCGTTTCGTCGCGGCCGAATGCCAGGAGCTTGTCATGAGCATGCATGTCTACCGTGGATTCGAGATCTATCCACTGATTTACCCGCACGTGCCGGCGCTGGACGGCTGCCCGCACAACTACGATGCCGGTTTCGATGCGGCCGTCAAGATTTGCTTTCGCGGCGATACGCTGACGCGCAGCCAGACTTTCAGATTGCGCGACAACGCCCCGTTCGGCAGCGCCGGCGATGCACGTCGTGCTTCGCTGCGCTATGCGGAGAACATCATCGACGACAATCGCGACAAACAAGGCTTCTTTTCCGGCACGCCTTGAGGTGAATCATCAAGGTCATGCGATGTATTGGCGATTCGGAGGACGAAATGATCATCGGCGAACTGCTCGGCTTGATCGGGAGGCGCGAGGTCATCCGGACCGACGCCACCCTGCCTGCGGGAATAGCCGATTCAGCGCAGTGCCACCAGCAGGAGCTGCAAATGTTCGTGGCGGTACGCGCACTGTCGATCGGGGCCGGATATTCGGAGTTCGAGTCCGACGAGATTGCGAGTGCCGTCATGACACGACTCGGCTAGTTTTCCGTTCAACCATTCGAAAACAGGATCACCATGACAACCATTACGCTGAAGATCAACGAACCGATCGATGTCGCGCTGCGACGGTTCCGGCGTAACATCGAGAGAACCGGGCTGATCCGGGAGTTGCGCAGTCGCACCGGCTATGAAAAGCCCACGACGGAGCGCAAGCGGAAAAAGGCGAGCGCCGTTGCCAGACAGCGCTTGCGGGCGAAGCGCATGTTGCCGCCGCGCAAAATGTACTAGGAGAGCATCGTGTACAACATGCCGGCCGAGGAGCCCCCGTTTTTCCCGCTGACGAAATGCGAAGTCGATTTCGATCGGCAGAAGGACATGGTGACGCTGCTGCCGAGTTTCTATGCGTTCGGATGCGAGTACACCAGCCGAGGTTTTCTGATCGGACGCGACGATGCGTTCAAATTGATTGCCGCGCTAGAGAAGGCGCTCAGCATCCAGAGATGAGCTGACGGCGATACACGCGCGAGCATCGACAACCAAAAGATGAGCCATGCGCGTTGCGACGAAGTACGTGGATCTACTCTATTTCCTTGTTGTGCTGCAACTCGTCACGCAAAGGCGGACTCGCGAGTGGCTGTCGCCGTTCCAACTCGTCGAATCGCTGCAAGCGTGGCTGGTTATCCACTGTGCGAAATGCGAATGGCGCGACCGCGTCTGGATAGGACATGCTTCTCTTCAGATAGCGAAGTCGGCCCGCCCGGCCGACAACGCTGGATCTGCAGAGGCGGGCGCTCCACGGGATGCCCTGGCAGACCGGTTGAGTTTGCGGATGAAGTGCATCCGCTACCTTCGGGAGCAGGTCTGATCGCGGTCGCGCTCGCACGGTCGGCACACGGGTTCCGGTCGCTCGGTGCCGAGCCGGCGGCGGTCGTGCAGGATTGCGCATGCGGCAACGCCGCTACACCGACGCCCACGCAACATCCTCCTTCAGATGCTCGACCCGTTGCGGCCGCTGATACAGATAACCCTGCGCATATTGAATCCCGACCGCATGCAGCGCGCGATGCTGCACTTCGGTCTCCACGCCCTCCGCGATGATCTTCAGGTCGTAGTGATGCGCAACGGACGCGATCCCTTCGATCAACCCCGCGCTGCCGCCGTTCAACTGCGAGATGAACTGCCGATCGATCTTCACGTAGTCGAACGGAAAGCGCGACAGCATGTCGAGATTGCTGTGATGCGTGCCGAAATCGTCGATCGCGAACTTCGCGCCTTTCGCTCTCAGCGCATGGAAGATCGCGGTGGTTCGCGCGTTCTTCTCGAGCAGGATGCGCTCGGTGACTTCGAGCACCAATGTAAAGCCGGGCGGCAGCGCGCGGATCGCCTCCTCGACGACGGACACGAACCGTGTGCGCTCGAGATCCTTCGGCGCGATGTTGACGGCGATGCGCAGCGGCACGGACGGCTTCAGAGCAGTCAGCTCCGACACGGCTGTCCTCAGCACGAATTCCGTCACTTTCGGCAGCACCGCGCTTGATTCGACCTGCGGGATGAACACAGCCGGGCTGATGGCCCCCCACTTGGGATGCTGCCAGCGCAGCAGCGCCTCGACACCGACGGTTCTGCGCGTCTCGACATCGACGATCGGCTGGTACACGACATGGAGCTCGTCGCGCCTGAGTGCGTTGCGAACGGCCTTCAGCAGCAGCCGACGCGGCGCCATTGCCAGCAGGTAGGCGGCCATCACGAGGCCGTCCGCCAGCAGCACGATCGTGATGCCGATCAGCCGATAGTGGTGCCGCACCTGCGACGCATAGTACGCGGACGCGGCAACCCGCACCGTGAACGGCCAGCGGGGCGACACGATCGTGCTTCCGCCCGTGGGTTCCGTGGCCGACTCCGGCGAAAACTTCCCGTGCTGATCGAGATGGCCCGAACCCGCGATCGACAGCGTCGCGGTTTCCGTCCCGTAGCGCGCGCCGTGCGCGAGCGCGTCGGCCACATAGTCACCTTCGATCAGGTAGAGCACGCCCGCGCCGGGCGCGGTGGCGTAAAACACGGGCAGCACCGGAATGCCCTGCTGGAACGGTGTCTGCTTCAGCAGCGTGACGAGTGTCGAGCCCGGTTCGGGCTCGTGTGTATACGCGCCGAGCGGCAAGTCGATCGCGCCCAGCGCCGACGAGCACATGACGCGGCCGTCGTGCACCAGCGCGACGGCACGCAGGTAGCGCAGGCGCGTGCCGATCTCGGCGAGCGTCCGGAATACCGTCGCGCATGGCCGCCCGACGAGCGCGGTCAGTTCGTCCACATGTCGCAGGCGCGCACCGTCCAGGATGCGGTCCACCGATGCCACGATGTCGTTCGCGATGACGTGTTCATGCCGGGTGACGGTATCGCGCGCGTAGCGGTCGGCCAGCGCGATCGCGAAGGCCGGCGCGAGCACGCAAACGATTACGGCGACGAAAAAGACGACCCGCGGCCATGCACCGCTGTGCTGGAAAACTGGCTTCGAGCCTGGCGTGAACGCCGACATTCCCGCGGTCGCCTTTGGTGTTGTGTGTATGGAAAGGCAAGTCGAATCGGCCGATACACGAACGGCGCACATGCGTCACACTGGTTTCGGGCCGTGCGGTGTGCGCGCCGGTATCGCGATGCAATCGATTCTACGGTCGCGACGGGCATCTGCGGCAACCCCGTCGCAATCGGCCGTTCATTCCGGAGGCTTGCCTCATGAATATTGCGTAGCGCACCGAAAAAAACCCCGGCCGCATGGTCTTGCGGCCGGGACAAAAAACACCGTCTCTTGGCACGAGGATGGTGCGCGGCAAGTATAAGATGTGGTGAGAGATTACGAAATATTGTTATTCAACAATTGGTGAAGTTTTGTCATTGTGTCTCGCCAGGAAGCATTCTTTCGGGATGCTGTCTTCGTCGGCCTGCCTGCGCCCGCGCTCGGTCGCTGCGCGGTACGGTCGCACGTCTCGCCGGAGCCTCGAGATGGAAGAAAATACCGTGCGTACGGTCATCGTGACCGATGGTGCGGCCGCAGCCGACGGCGGCTCGCTGTGGATCCGGATTACCGTGAACGGGCAGGCCCGCAACTACCTGCTCGATCGCGCGCTCACGTCGCGCGGTACGCCGCGCTACAACACCATCAGCGGCGAACACGGGCCGCTTTCGAAAGGTGAACGAAAGGAATTGCTCGTGCTGCTGCGCAGCATTGCCGACCCCGCGATGTGGGCCGGCATCGCCGGCACGTTCGTGCAGGTGCTGCAGGCGCCGGATGGTGAATGAGCGATGCGGTGCCGGTGCGTCGCGCGGGCCGCGATTCAGAAATCGTTGCGCATCTTGCGGAGCAGGCTGCCGGCCGACTGGTGCGTGTCCACCGCGGTGAGGATATCGGTCAGGAACCACGGCAGGTTCAGTTGCGTATTGGAATCGCCGACGCATACGCGGATCGGCGGCGCCTTCGACGGCGAGCGGGCGTCGGGTGTGGCGTCGCGGGACGGGACGCAGTTTTTCGCGTGCGCTTGAACGGGAACCGACTCGGCGCTGCCGGCTGTTGCGCCGGCGGTTGCCGGTAAGCTGACGGCGGCAAGCAGGGTCAGGACAGCGACAGCGACAACGCGTTTCATGGGGTTCTCCGGCAATGCTCGTTCGACCGCGCGGGCAGATGCGAGTTCGTCGGCGGTACGCTTGCGAGCTACGCTCAGCCGCGCGCGACGTTCGCTGCCCGCGCAGGTTGCCGGCTGCGCCACTGCTGCGGCGATTCGCCGGTCCAGCGCCGGAACGCGCGCGTAAATGCGCTGTGTTCCGAATAGCCGAGCAGCCACGCGACTTCCGCAAGCGTCAGCCGCGGATCGTTCAGGTGGTCGATCGCAAGCCGCCGCCGCGTGTCCTCGCGCAGTATCCGGAAGTTGAGCCCGAGTTCGGCAAGCCGCCGATGCAGCGTGCGCGACGACACATGCAGATCCGCGGCGATCTGTTCGATGCTGGCTTCGCCTTGCGTCAGCAAGCGCGCGACGGCTTCGCGTACCGACTGTTCGAGATCGTCCGTCTGCCGCAGCTCGGCAAGCAGCGCGCTCGCCTGGCGTTCCATCATCTGCCGCAGCGCGTCGTCCGGCTGGCGCAGCGGCTGCGTGAGCAGATGCAGCGGGAACGCGAGGCGGTTCACCGGCTGGCCGAACCGCACCGGGCAGCCGAAATAATCGACGTACGGCCGTTCGTCGCCGGGCGACGGATGCACGAAGCAGACCTCGTCGGGCCCGTGATGCGTACCGGTGATATTGCGCGCGAACTGGACGATGGCCGTGAGCGCCACTTCGTCGACGAGCGGGCCGAGCGGCTCGGGCGCGTCGTGCCATTCGATCGCGACCGACGTCGCCTCGACCCGCACTTCCATGCGCGCGACGTTCGCGATCAGGTGTTCGTATTGCTGCCAGCGTGCGAGTGCGGCGCCGGCATCGCGGCACGCATGCAGCGCGTAGCCGAGCGCGCCGAGATGGGCGGGTGTGATCCGCTGGCCGACGTGCAGGCCGAGCAGCGGATCGTCGAGCGCGCGGACTGCGCATTCGAGCAGGCGCCGCCAGTGTGCGCTCGCGTACAGCGTGAGCCCGCGATCGTCCTCGGGCGGCCGCGCCTCGCCGAGCACGTGCGCGGCATCCTTGCCCTGCTCCGACAGGTAGTCGAACAGCAGCCGCACGTAGGTGCTCGAGTAGTAGACGCGCTGCGTCGATAGCGGGGAGGCGGCAGGCATGGCGGAAAGTGTCAAGTAATCGTCGGCAAGTGTCAACGCGGGTCGACCTGAGCGCGACCATACTGCCGGTCAGTTCCCGATCGAGGCCGTGAACATGCCGACCGAGTTGATGACGTGGCTCCATGCGTTCCTGGGTAACGACGTGGACTGGAAGCAGGTGCTGCTGATCGGCATGACGCCGGTCTTCCTGATCGCGTTCGCGATCGAATACGCGGTGATGACCGGGCGCGGCCGCCGCGAGCCGTTTCGCTGGAAGGAAATCGTCGCGAACCTGTCGCTCGGCGCCGGCTATCAGGTGGCCGAGACCGTGATGGGGCTCCTGTTCACGGGCGCGATCTTCGCGTGGGTCTACCGGCACCGGCTGTTCGACGTGCCGGTGAACGGCTTCACGATCGTGCCGATCTTCGTCGTCGTGGAGTTCTGCTACTACTGGTTTCATCGCACGTCGCATCGCGTGCGCTGGTTCTGGGCTGCGCACGTGCCGCATCACAGCGGTGAAGTGATGAACTTCACGACGGCGATGCGGCAGTCGCTGCTGAATGCATTCGTCGGCGTGTTCGTGTTCTACCTGCCGCCGGTCTGGCTCGGCATCCCGCCCGCCGTCGTGCTGTTCCTGCTCGCGGTCGATCTCGCGTACCAGTACTTCGTGCATACCGAGGCGATCGCGCGGCTGCCGCGCTGGTTCGAGTACGTGTTCGACACGCCGTCGAACCATCGCGCGCATCACGGCCGCAATCCGCGGTACATCGACAAGAACTACGGCGGTGTACTGATCATCTTCGATCGCCTGTTCGGCACGTATGTCGAGGAAACGGAGCCGGTCGACTATGGCATCACGCAGCAGATTCGTTCGTACAACTTCCTGGTGCTGAACCTGCACGAATTCGTCGACATGTGGCGCGACGTATTCGCATCCGGGTCCGTCCTGCAGCGGCTGAAACACCTGTGGATGCCGCCCGAGTGGGAGCGGCCGGGGCATCGGCCGATTCATACGTGGCGTGTCGAGCGCAAGGGCGAGAGCGCGACTGAGACAACGTCGCGTGCCGTGCGTGACGCGGATGCGTCGGCGCCAGAGCGCAAGACCGTACAAGCCACGCACACTCGCTCCGGCTAACCTGCGTGCTTTCCTCGGCGAAAGGCATGGCGGGCAATGACGAAGAAAGTATTCTGGGACGATCCCTACCAGACCACACTGGATACCGTCGTCAGCCACGTCGACGCGCAACGCAGGTTCTGGACGGTCGACGGCTTCGCGACGATGGCGTGCGGTGGCACGCATCCGGCGTCGACCGGCGAGATCGGCATGCTGACGCTCAAGCGCAGGAATACAGGGAAGGGCAAGGAGCGGATCGAGGTGAGGCTGGCCGAGCCGGAGATGGCCGGCGGGCATCGGGGCGAGCGGGTTGGGTAACCCGCTGCCCGCATCACCTCACCTCACTGATACCCGTAACACTGCTTCAACCCCGCGTAGTCGTAGAAGTGGCTACCCGGCGCGATCTTCGCGCCGTCGCACGCAGCCTGGAAATCCGTTTCGCGCTCGTTGTACAGCATCTTCACGATGAGACGCGATCCGTTGCGATAGACATCCCACTGCATGTTCGCAGCCATCGGCGACACCTGGTCGCCGCGCCACGGGTTGTTCGCGTACGTGTAGGTCTGTGCCTGCGGCGTCGGCACGAACACGTTCTTCAGGTTCATGATCGACGCGAACGGAATCACGATCTCCGCATGCGTGAAGCGCAGCTTCGCGGCGCGGGTCAGGTCGCCGCGCGCGATCGCATCGACTTCGCCGAAGAAGTCGTCCTGCAGCACTTTCGCCATCCGGTACGTGACGGGGTTCGCTTCCTGGATCCCGGGCCCCTTCTGGTAGTAGTCCTCGGCATCCTGCAGATACGCGAGATACTGCGCCTGATCCGCGCCGATGTACTTCTCCATCGTGACGCCGCCGGTTTCCGCCGCCATCGCGGGCGCGACCTGCAGCAGGTTGTACAGCACGTTTACCGCATCGACGGCCGTCGCGATCTTCGTCTTGCCGTCGCCCTTCAGCGTGTTGGTGAACTTGCCGTCCGCCGACGTGAACGCATAGGTTCCCGTGTTCGCGAACGTGTAGCCGTCGGTGCCGAGCTTCGCGAGGAATGCCTGCGACACGAGCGCGGACAGCACCGTTTGCGCGACATCGCCAGCCTGCGGCGCGGCCTTGATCGCGTTGAGCTTCGCGGCCACCGTCGCGTCGTTCGCATAGGCCTGGTATGCCTGGCTCGCCTGGTAGGTCGCGTAGTACGGATTGCCCGTATCGGTCACGAGGTCGGTGGCCGGCTTCAGCGAGTGGAAATACAGCAGGAAGCGGTGGGTGCCGGCCGGCTGGGCGACCGGCGCGTTCGCGGGATAGCCGGACGGCGCGGCCGGCAGCGTGATCGCCGGGGCCAGTGCCTGCTGCGCGGCCACGAGCGACGCGGAGAAATACGTCGAACTGTCGACCGCGCGATCCTGGCCCGAGTTGACGACGACGACCTGCCGGTTGCCGGCCGCGAACAGCGCAGGCAGCCGCTGCGCGAGGCGCGCTGCGAGTTGCTGGTGTTCGCGGATCCCGGTCTGCGTGAGGTTGCCGTACCCCGGCGTCGAGATACCCGCCACGCCATACCCGAGCAGTGCATTGGCCTTCATCATCGCGTACGTGTCGGCCTTGAGTTGCGCGCCGAGCGCGGTCAGCGCGCCGTCGGCCTCGGCCTTGACCAGCATCGCGTAGATCGCGCCGTCGTACTTGAATCCCGACAGCCCGCGCGAGCCGTGGCGCGCGACGAGTTCGGTATAGACGGGCGCGTAGCCGGCCGGCGGCGCTTCGTACGTCGCCGCGTCCTGCTGCGGACGGTACGGCGTTTTCGTCTGGTAGTACGTCGCGGGTGTCGGCTTGGGCTGGGGTTGCGGCTGCGGTGCGGGCGTCGAGCCGCTGTTGTCGGCAGAGGCCGCGGGCGGCGGCGAGTCGTCCCCGCCGCAAGCGGCGAGCAGCAGGCAGGCAATCGCGAGGGCGGTGGCGGTGCGGGTCGGGTGTGTCATCGTGGCATGCAACGGGCGGGATCGGTCAAGCCCCGAAGTGTTGCAAGCAACTTTGACAGCAGAATGTCAGGATTCGGTCGGACAAACGTCGGATAAACGTCGGATTGCCGCCGGATCGCGGAGAGCCGGCCGCCGCCGGCCCGTGTGCCGGCGTTCAGTGCAGGCCGGCCGATGCGATCGAGCCCACGGTGTCGGTGATGTTCACGCAACGCGACAGGCCGAAATGCTCGGCTTCGCGGCGCTCCGGTTCGCTGCTCGCAATTGCCACCGCGCGCTCGGGCGGCACGCCGAGTGCCTGCAGCGCGACGTCGAAGGGATGCTGGTTTGATCCGGAGTCCTGCTGATTGGCGTCCGTGACGACGACCGAGAAGCGGTCGAGGTTCGCGCGGCCGAACTGGCCTTCGAACATGTCGCTGAGCCGTGCGGCCGGCAGCGTCGTGACGAGACCGAGTCGATATCCTTCTTCCGATGCTCGGTCGAGCCACTGGATGATCGCGTCGCGTTGATGGCGCGATTCATGCGAATCCGGTGTGGCTTCGATTTGCGCGAATGCAGCGTCGAGACGGGTGACGATGGCTTCGATAACCACGGTGATTCCTCTTCAGAAACGTGATGATCCGTTCGCCGACGGGAATGCCACACACCTTAGCGTCGATCCGGAAAATGCGACTAATTAATATTTATATTCGACTCATACGATTTGACTAATGAATCGGGTGGTGAGCCAATGTGGGCGCGGGATGCGTGTTGCACGGGATATTCCGCGCGAACGGCATCGTATCGACGGCCTGCGATGTGATGCACCAACGTTGCGCACGGTCTGAATGCATTGGGCATATGCATAAAAAAAAACGGCATACCGAGCGATGCACGCCCGATATGCCGCCTTGCGATACCGTGTGTGAGTCGACGCGATCAGTGCAGCTTGATCGACGGCTGGTTGCGGCTTTGCAGCCAGTGGCTCAGCGACTGGAACAGCGCACGCTTCACGCCGACCACGCTGAACAGGTGCTTGCGATACAGGAACTTGTACAGGCCGATCGCGGCGAGCCCGTCGACGATCAGCGAGCGCGAGCGCACGCCGAGGTCGGCCTGATAGGCGGCGCCGGCGTGCCCGAGCGACACGACGGTGCCCGCATCGCGGAACGTGAAGCCGGCCACCGGCTTGCCGGCGACGCGGCGCGCGAATGCGTTGACCAGGTACACGGCCTGCTGGTACGCGACCTGCGCGCGCGGCGGCAGGATGCCGCTCGCACCGGCCGTCGGGCACGCGGCGCAGTCGCCGAACGCATACACGTGCGGGTCGTCCGGCGTCTGCAGCGTGTCGGTCACGATCACCTGGTTCGAACGATTGAGTGCGATGTCGCCGATTTCCCGCAGGATCGCGGGGCCGGCCACGCCGGCTGCCCAGATCGTGATGTCGCTCGCGAGCCGTTCGCCGGTCGCGGTCGTCACGGCGTCCGCGCCGACGTCCGCCACGCGTGTATCGGTCAGCACGTCGACGTTCAGCGCGCGAAGCTGCGCGTGCATCTTGCCGGACAGCCGCTCGTCGAGCGCCGGCAGGATGCGCGGGCCGCCTTCGATCAGCCGGATGTGCACGTCGCGCGCAGACACCAGCGCCTTGAAGCGGTACGTCGTCAGCTGCTGGATCGCATCCCGCAATGCCGCTGCCAGCTCGACACCGGTCGCGCCCGCACCGATCACGTTGATGCAGATCGGCGCCGCATGCCGCGCGGGCTGCTGCTCGGCCAGGTGATTCGCCTTCGTGCAGGCTGCGAGGAACTTCCGGCGGAAATCCTCGGCCTGGTCGAGGTTTTCGAGCGGCAGCGCATGACGTGCCGCGCCCGGCACGTTGAAGAAGTTCGTCACGCTGCCGACGGCGAGCACGAGGTCGTCATAGCCGAGCTCGCGCTGCGGCAGGATTTCCGTGCCGTCCGCATCGTGCACGGCCGCGATCGTCGCCGTGCGTGCCGTGCGGTCGACCCGCTGCAGCGCGCCCTGCACGAAGCGGAACCCGTGGCGCTTCGCTTGCGCCGCGTATTCGATCGTGTGGGACGCCGGGTCGCGATGGCCCGATGCGGCTTCGTGCAGCAGCGGCTTCCAGAAGTGCGTCGGATAACGGTCGACGAGCACGACTTCGGCCTGCCCGCGGCGGCCGACCGTATCGCCGAGACGCGTGGCGAGATGCAGGCCGCCGGCGCCGCCGCCGACGATCACGATGCGCGGCAGGCGCGGTGCGCGGTCCGTTGCAAGGTTGGGCGTGGTGTTGTCCATGTTGGGCTCCCGCTGAATGACGATTCGGATGACATTGCTCAAGAACCGACGATATAGTTTCGAACCCACACGAACAATTTAATGTTTATAAGCGACTCATATGTATTCACTTATAGGAAAGACCGCGACGTTCCGGCAGCTGAAGGCGCTGGACATGATTGCGCGGCTCGGCAGCGTGTCGCGGGCAGCCGAGGAATTGAACCTGACGCAGCCGGCCGTGTCGCTGCAGGTTCGCCTGCTCGAGGAGGCGGTGGGCGCCGCATTGCTGCAGCGGGTGGGGCGCGGCGTGCAGCTGACCGCGGCCGGCGAGATCGTGTCGCGCTATGCGCGCGAGATCCTGCATCTGTGGAGCGAGGCCGGCGACGAAGTGGCCGCGCTCACGGGCGATCTCGGCGGCACGCTGCGGATCGGCGCGATCACGACGGCCGAATACCTGATTCCGCCGCTGCTCGTGAAATTCACCGCGACACGTCCGCATGTGAAGACCTATTTCAAGGTCGGCAATCGCGACGACATCATCCGCATGCTCGCGACGCATGAAATCGATCTCGCGGTGATGGGCAGCGCACCGAAGGAGCTGCGCACGCATGCGGTCGAGTTCGCGAAGCATCCGATGGTGTTCGTCGCGGCGCCCGGCCATCCGCTGATGCAGCGCAAGCGCGTCGCGCTGAAGGATCTCGAATCCGCGCACCTGCTGGTGCGCGAACGCGGCGCGGGTACGCGCTCGACCGTCGAGAGCCTGTTCAAGAACGCGGGTTACCGGTTCCATGTGGGCTCCGAACTGTCGAGCAACGAGGCCATCAAGCAGATGGCCGAAGCGGGGCTCGGCGTTGCGTTCCTGTCGTTGCACGCGTGTGCACTCGAACTGCGCACCGGGCTGCTCGGGCAACTGCCGTTCCCCGGCAACCCGATCGAGCGCGAATGGTATGTGGTCACGCTCGCCGACCGGCGCATTTCGCAGGTCACGGGGCTGTTCCGCGATTTCCTGATCAAGCAGGGCGCACCGGTGATCGACGGCGCGACGGTGGCGCCGCACGAGCGGCGGCGCAAGTAGGCGAACGATGTAGGCCGCGCGGCCGCTCAGACGAGCCCGAAGTCGTCGTTGCTGTCGGGGATGGACGCGAGCAGCCGTTCGAGCCGGTACCCGCCGACGATGCGCAGGCACCAGGCGGCGAGCGTGGAGCGGTCGGTGCGGGAGCGGGGGCCGGATGACGGGCGGGTGGCGGCGGCGGGCGACGGCGCGGTGAGCGCGGCGCGTTGCGCAAGGCAATGGGGCATGACGGTCTCCGTAGGTGTCGGATGGGGCCATCGTAAGCGTCGCGGCGCCCGCCGGCGCACACGCAAGGATGGCCCCGAGCAGAAACGGATGATCTTTTTCTGCTCGACCCGGGCGCGTCGCTGGCAGGCCCGGCAGGCGGCTCGAAAACGCGTCACAATGCGCGTTCGACATCCCGATCCACTGGAGGAACGCCATGAGCGATGCGATTCTCGCCGCGCCGACGGACAACGGCGTCCCGGTCAGCCTGCGCTCCAGCCGCGGGCTCGGCTGGCACGGCTTCGGCGCGTCGCTGCTGCAGATCCGCGCGGGCACCTACCGGATTCCGGCGGCCGAGCATCACCGGATCGGCGTGCATATCGGGTCGCCCGTTCGCGCGGATTGCGTGTGCGACGGCGAGCGCGTGTCGCGCATCCAGGCGCATGGCGACGTCGACGTGATTCCGGCCGGCCTGCCCGGCCAGTGGACCGACAGCGCCGACTGCCGGATCCTCCATATCGCGCTCAGCGACACGTTCGTGCGGCGGATCGTCGAACAGCTCGAGCTGAAACCGTCGCAGGGGCAGATCCGCCGCCGGCTGCAGGTGCGCGACCCGCGCCTGCAGCACATCGCGTGGGCGATGGCCGCGGAACTCGAAGCGGAAGACGCGTCGGATCCGCTCTATGCGGAAAGCCTGTGCACGGCGCTCGTTGCACGGCTGGTCGACGGCGAGCCGGCGTTTCGCGAGCGCCGCCGCACGCTCGCGCCGAAGGCGGCCGCGCGTGTAATCGACTATGTCGAAGCGAACCTGGACCGGCGCATGACGCTTGCCGAACTCGCGGCGCTCGTGTCGATCAGCGTGCCGCATTTCAAGGTGCTGTTCCGCGAAACGGTCGGGATGCCCGTGCACCAGTACGTCGTGCGGCGCCGGGTCGAGCGCGCGAAGGCGTTGCTGCTCGAAGGCCGGCTCAGCATCAGCCAGATCGCGCTCGAAGCCGGGTTTGCGCACCAGAGCCACATGGCGAACTGGATGAATCGTGTGCTGGGCGCGACGCCGACCGAGATTGCGCGATCGGGCGCGCGGGGCGGGCTGCGGCTGGCTTATGGTGGCGAGGGCAGCGGGAGTGGCGCATAACGGCGCGGTGACACCGCGCCCGGAGATGCGTTGTCGCGTTGGAGCCTGGGGCAATTCTCCAACAGGCTGTTGGACAATCGCCGCATTCGCCCGCATCCGGAAAGCGCTTCACCGTCTCCCGTCTCGACGTGCCTGCTGAAGCACAACGCCTTGAGCGTGAGCGGCGCATTCATCGCGGGTGTGTCGCTGCTCGTCATCGGCAGACCGTCCGATTCGAAGCGGCAGGCGACGCAGCGGACAATGCGCATGGCAGCCGCCACCCAATCCATCATCCTTTCCTGCTGTATTCGTCCCTCCCTGCGCGCCGTTCCCCCCGCCCAACCCGACAATCGCCCCACCTTCATCCCCCCCAGGAGCGGATCGTGTTCGTGATCTTCGGTGCATCCGGCAGCGTCGGCCAGTCGACCGTGACGGCCTTGCGCAACGCCGGCCATCCCGTGCGCGCGGTGTTGCGCGACGCACGCCATCGTGAACGTTTCGTGCAACTCGGCTGTGACGTCGCGATCGCCGAACTGACGGACGCGAACGCGATCGCGTCGGCAATCGACGGCGCGCGTGCCGTGCAGATACTGTGCCCGGTGCCGGTCGCCGACCCCGATCCGGCTGCGACGATGACGCGGACGATCGACGTCGCGACCGCCGCGCTTGCTGCAAACCCGCCGCCGGTGCTGCTCGCGCTGTCGGACTACGGCGCGGAGCGCGACGGCAATACGGGCATCACCCGGCTGTTTCATCACTTCGAGGAACGGCTGCGGACGATTCGGACGCACGTGACGCTGCTGCGTTCGGCCGAGCATCTGCAGAACTGGACGCGCATCCTGCCGGTCGCGCTCGGCACCGGCGTGCTGCCGAGCTTTCACCATCCGGTCGGCAAGGTGTTTCCGACGGTCTGGGCGCCCGATGTGGGTGTCGTTGCGGCGCGGCTGCTGCTCGATGCGCCAGAAGGCGGCAACGGGCCGCGCATCGTCAGTGTCGAAGGGCCGCGGCGGGTGAGCGTGACGGCAATCGCCGATACGCTCGGCACGGCGGCCGGCCGGGCCATCGTCGCGCATGAACTGCCGCGCGACACCTGGGCCGCGACGCTGCTGCGCGCGGGCCTCAGCGAACGGCATGCGCAACTGATCGTCGATCTCTACGACGTGCACAACGCGGGGCAGATCGACGTCGAGGCGGGTGTGTCGGAGCGGCTTTACGGGACGACGACGCTGACCGACGCGCTCGCGCAACTGGTGCGCCAGCACGCGCGATAACAGCGGCGGCGACATGCGTTGCCCATCACGCTTGTCGCCGCACCTTGTTCAGTACCGCATACGAAAGCGACCCGATCACGATCCCCCAGAACGCGGAGCCGAGCCCGAGCCACGTCATGCCCGACGCGGTCGCGAGGAACGTGATCAGCGATGCCTCGCGGTGGTTCTCGTCGTCGAAGATCGTCCTGGACGATCTTGGCGGCATCGTGTCGGTAGGCCTGCACGACAACTCGGGCGGTGGTGCCTGCTCGATTGCCACGGCGACGACGTAACCGTCTTCAGTTGGCGCGCGGGACACTCGCTGCTGCTGGCCCGGTCGCGCGTACAGGCGCAGGACATCGGTATCGAAGCAACGAACCGCCTCGCGTCGGCTACTCACCGGCGCGGGGCGTTTCTATTTTATGTAATCCGAATTTTATTGAGATGAGCCGATTCGTGACGCGATTAGGATTGGTCTTTTCAAGAGGATCAGTCAATGAAGCGACGCATTGCAGTGGTTGGCGATGGTCTTTCAAGTGGCGGGGCAATTCAGCCATACAGCGGGCCACCATTCCATGTTCATGGGCATCAAGCAGCTCTGATTGGCGGAAGTGCATTCTGCGACGCTTGCAAAAACACCGGCGTCATCGCAAAGGCGGGTGGTCCATATCGGCTCAAGTTTCGAGGCGAGGTCGCACTAGACCAAGACGTCGTGCTGTGCGGTTGCTCGACGCCACCCCGAATCATGGCTTCACTTGCCGGCGAAGCGTGGTGCAATGATGGGCTAAAGGGGCTCGGGGAAGTCGTTTCCAGCCGCACTGCAACCGGTGGCGTCGCATCGGTCAAGAAAGGCGCATACGACGAACGCGTGAAGGCAACCGAACACGCGACGGAAGGCATGCCGTACTACATCGAAACGTCGGATGGTCGCGTGCATTACGGGAGTCTTGATGCGAGCGGCCGGCTTCCCCGCATTCACACCGGCGACAACTCCGACGACTACACCATCTATTGGGGCGACGACGCTCTCGTGAAACATTACGGAGAATGACGCGTGCCACACCCTAAGCCCATCAAAATCCGTTCGAACAGCACGCAAGGTTCAGAGAAGGAAGTACCCCTTTCAGGCGTCACGTTTAAAGAGCTTTGGGATAACTTCCCCTCGGGCAAGCCATATGACGACCCCGCCTACACAAATCAATGCGCCATTCGGATGAGCGTCACGTTGCATCGCGTCGGCGTTGGCATGAAGTCATTCAACTCGAAGACGGTAAAGCCCGTGTCGGGCGCGAAGACCATCGGCCGAATCATGCTCGATGGCAAACCGACCGCAACGCGTGCCGAAGAGATGGGCAACTGGCTGCGGCTTCAGCCATTCGCCGGCCTCCCCAAGACAGAGGACATCACGGGGTCGGACTGGGAGTCGAAGGTCAAGGGACGCACCGGTATCATACAGTTCTCCAGGTACTGGACGCGCGGCGGCGAATCGACCGCGAATGCGAGTGGTGGTCACATCGATTTGTGGAACGGCTCGCGAATGACGGTCAGCAGTGTGCCTGGAGTGATATCAACGTTCGGCAGAGCTTTCGGCCTGCACGAACTTCTCCCCGATACTGATTTCGGTTGGTCGGACCTGCGCAACGCCAAGCAGATACTTTTTTGGGAAATCAAGTAATGCGCCGTTTCTTCGGGACCGCAGGATTCGGGATCGCTGGCGTCGCTAGTGTTGTCATATGGACGTTGATTGACAGCTATTTGTGCTCAGTCTTTTCGAGCCTCTGCGCCCCGCGCGTGGGCGAGTGTGGCGGCGGCGTCGATGCTTGCGCCGTAACCATGCAGAGCACAATCAAGCTGTTCTCGTACGTCTTTGGCCCGATGATTCTCTTTGCGGCGTTGGGCTTCTACCTGTTTGCGCGGCGCCGCCCGCCGCTCGTCATTGCTGGATATCTTGTTGGTATGGTGGCTGCCCATTGGGTCTTGGCGTTCCTGTGCGTGCGCATAATGCACATCTGACTGGCCGAGGCGGCGACGCGCGATGCACCTTACGCCGATCGCCACGCCTTGTTCAGTACCGCATACGAAAGCGACCCGATCACGATCCCCCAGAACGCGGAGCCGAGCCCGAGCCACGTCATGCCCGACGCGGTCGCGAGGAACGTGATCAGCGATGCTTCGCGGTGGTTCTCGTCGTCGAAGATCCCGTGCACGTTCGCGCCGATCGCACCGATCAGCGCGAGCCCCGCGAGGATCGCGACGAATGCCTTCGGCAGCGCGAAGAACACCGTGACGATCGTGCCCGCGAAGAGCCCGCCGATCAGGTAGATCGCCCCGTTCGCGAGCCCGGCGATGTAGCGCCGGTCCGGATCCTCATGCGCGTCCTTGCCGGTGCAGAGCGCGGCCGTGATCGCCGCGACGACGATCGTGATCCCGCCGAAGCACGCAACCACGAGCGACATCACGCTGGTCGCCGTGATGATCGGCCGCGCGGGCGTGTGATAGCCGGACACGCGCAGGATCGTCATGCCCGGCAGGAACTGGCCGGTGAGGCTGACGACGACGAGCGGCAATGCGAGGCTGAGCGTCGTGCCGAGCGTCCATTCGGGCGCGATGAAGATCGGGTGCGCGATGCTTGGCGACACGTTGCCGAGGTGCGTCATCCCGAGCAGCGTGGCGAGCGCGGCGCCCGTCAATAGCACGAGCACGATGCTGTAGCGCGGCAGCAGGCGCCTGAAGATCACGTAGGCCGCGATCATCCCGAACGCGAGCGCGGGCTGCTCCGACGCGGCGGCGAATGCATGCGTGCCGAACGGCAGCAGGATGCCGGCCATCATTCCGCACGCGATGCCGCGCGGAATGTGGCGCACGAGGCGGTCGAAATAGCCGGTCACGCCGATCAGCAGGATGATCAGCGCGGCCGTGATGTACGCGCCGACGGCCTGGTTGAGCGTCAGTTGCGGAAACAGGCCGACGAGCAGCGCGGTGCCGGGCGCCGACCACGCGGTGATGACCGGCACCTTCAGCTTCCAGCTCGCGAACAGGCCCGAGATGCCCGCGCCGATCGAGATCGCCCAGACCCACGACGACACCATCGCGTTCGACGCATGGGCTGCCTGCGCGGCCTGGAAGAAGATCGCGAGCGGGCCCGCGTAGGAAATCAGCACCGCGAGAAAGCCCGCGGTAATCGCGGAAACGGACCAGTCGTTGCCGATCGCGCGGATTGCGCCGGGCGGGGTGTTCGGTTGCATCGTCGTGGGGGCGTGCGGCGCGCGGCCGGGAGCAGAGCCGGGGCGAATGATTGTTGGAAGCCCCGGACGAGCCGTCATTCTGGGCATTGCCGACGCAATTGGCAATGCGCGAACGTGAGCGGCGTTGTCGGTGTTTCGTAAGAGGCCAGTTCAAAAAGACCCTCGAGGGGCTGTTAACTTCGCCGGCGACCTGTTAACCTCAAGCATCTGAGCAACGGGATCATGAGGAATGCAAGCGCCGATCGTTGATGACGAATTGTGGATACT